>JARFPR010000320.1 GCA_029288195.1 Gammaproteobacteria bacterium
ATCCTGAGCCAGGCAAAGCAACCGGTTATTGTTACCGGTGGGGGCATCAAGAACACGGGTGGACACGAGGATGCGCTGGCGCTCGCCGAAGCCCTGAATGCGCCGATCATTCTCGCCCCCGGACATGGCGATGCGATTCCATTTGCTCACCCCCTGAACGCGGGACAAATGGGGCCACGCGGCAACATCGTGGCGTCGCGGCTGGCGAAAGAGGCTGACGTAATCCTGGCGCTGGGTACGCGCCTTGGATTCAATTCAACGTTTTACTCCTACGACAACATTAATCAGCAGGCTGACATCATCCAGGTTGAACTGGAGCCTACCGCGATTGGTCGCTACTTCCCGATAAAACTCGGAATCTGGGCCGATGCGCGCGCAGCAGCACGGCAGCTTTGTGTCGAGCTGGGCAAGCTCGAGGCCCGGGCGGAGGTTGATGCCTGGACCCGGTCCTATATCGGCGAACGCGAAGCTTATCTGCAAAAGCGAGATACCGACGCCGATACCGCAACGCACCCGATTCAGCCTTCCGGGCTCTACAAGGAACTGCGAGCGGTCTTACCGAAAAGCGCGGCCGTTACCATGGATGCAGGAACGCTTTGCCTGCAGGCCACCGATGCGCTGAACTACTGGGAGCCGCCGTGCCTGTTTACACCGCTCGATTTCGGCCTGGTCGGTTTTTCGTTCGCCTGTGGTCTGGGGGTCAAAATTGCGCGACCCGACAGGCCGGTGGTCAGCCTGATGGGTGACGGTGGGTTCGGCATGACCATTTCCGAACTGAGTACCGCGGTTGATCACGGTATCAATACTGTCACCATCGTCATGAACAACCAGTGCTGGGGGGCGGAGAAGGCCTACCAGCGGGACTTTTTCGGCGAACGCTACATCGGCGCCAATATCAGCAGCCCACCGTTTGACAAGGTCGCGGAACTTTACGGGGCCGCTGGCTACAAGGTTGAGCATATCGGCGAAATTGGTGAGGCGGTCCAGGCCGCGCTCGATTGCGGCAGGCCCGCGGTCGTCGATGTTGCTGTCGACCCGGCCGCGCTGTACAGCTTCCGTCGGGATTCATTCAAGCATCGGGGAGGTTGAAGAAGCATGGCTGATGAGCAAAAGATTTACCCACATACCGAAGAACATAAGACGAAAGGCGACTGGAATCCGCTATGGGAGCAATTCCGCGACCTCGATCCGGATTTTTTGGAAGCATATCTCGCATTTCGCAACGTGCCGCAGTCACAGGGACCACTGCAGCAGAAGTATAAGGAACTGATTTTGATCGCGATTAATGCGGCGACGACACACCTTTATGGGCCCGGCGTACGTCGCCATATTCAAAATGCACTCAAGGCAGGCGCGAGCATGGAAGAAATTCTGGAAACCATTCAATTAACCACGGTTATGGGCATTCATTCCTGCAACCTGGCGATACCGATTTTGCTGGAAGAAGTATCGAAATTTGAAGAATAGGATTAATATCAGCCCTGATATTAATCTCGGGAAATTCGAACAAACAAGGTAAGTCACGATGAAATTTCAATTAGCAATCAATCTGGAACGCATGAACGACAGCATGGATATGGGGGATGTTGCCCGTCATACGCTGGAAATGGTGCAGATGGCGGATCAGGCCGGTTTTACTGTTGCCTGGGCCGCAGAGCATCATGCCCTGGAAATGACCATCGCGCCGAATCCATTCCAGATTCTGACCTGGTGGTCCAATCACACTGATAATATCCGTCTCGGTACCGCGGTTGCGGTTGCTGCCTACTGGCATCCGGTCAACCTTGCCGGAGAGGCGGCCTTCCTGGACCTGATCAGTGGCGGCCGACTCGAATTCGGAATCGGTTCAGGTGCCTACCAGAGGGAATTCGATCGTATGCATGCAGGCCTGAAGCAGTCGGATGCCTACAAGTACATGCAGGAAATGCTGCCCGCGCTGAAAGCACTCTGGGCGGGCGACTATGAACACAACGGTGAGTTCTGGACCTTCCCCACCTCTACCTCGGTACCGAAACCCGTGCAGAAACCCCATCCACCCATTTGGGTCGCGGCCAGGTCACCGATCACCTTTGACTACGCGATAAAGAATAATTGCCATGTCATGTCCTGGCCTTTAACGCGTCCGTTTGCCGAGGCCGAGCTGTATAAGACCCAGCTCGATGAAGCCATTGCCGCATACCCCGATGCCGACCGTCCGACTTTTGCCCTGATGCGCCATACCGCGCTCTACGAAGATGCCGCGGGACGTGAAACCGCGATCAAAGCAATACAAACGGTGTTGGGCCAGTTCGAAAACCTGTTCCGTAATCTCGGCGACGTTAACAATGGTTTCCCGAAACAGATTCCGCTCGAAGAGTTGACCGATCGTGAACAGTACAATGCGGATATGCTGGAAGAAAATCTGATGTTCGGTTCTCCCGAAGACGTCATCGCCAAGCTCAAGCGCTATGAAGCGCTTGGCGTGGATGAGTTTATTTACTATGCCAGCATGGGGCTGGGACAGAAGGAACAAAAGCGTTCGCTCGAACTATTCTGCTCCGAGGTGATGCCGGCCTTTGCATAAGAGCAGGCTGGCCTGGACCAGTCTCTATTGAGGTGCCATACCGGCAAATTGCGGTATAACGACTGCCGCGACGATTCCGAGAATCATGAGTGCTGGAAACATCCAGCCCAGAATCAATACACCGATCGAATTAGCAGCTGGTGCCGCCCCGAAATTATTGTCGCCACTGGTGCCCGGGAAAAAGATCAGGTAGATCGCGAGTACCAGGTTAACAATCGGGATGATAAACAGCAGGAACCACCAGCCGCTGCGGTTCAGATCATTAAGTCTGCGCTTTGCGAACATGACCGATATAACAATAGTCACAATATAAAAGATGCCGATACCCAGCATACCTATCATCGATGAGGTCGGATCACCTCCGATGAAAGCGCTTGCTCCGGCCAATGGAATCATCACCAGCATTAGCAGGAAATTGACACCGATACTGTACGCGAGGTAGCGCATACGGCCGATGCGACCATTAAAGGAAAATATTTTCGGTTGATAGAGCTCTCCCTGCCCGGTATCCAGGGACGCATCGGGTGCGTCATACGGATTTACATCACTTATACTTGCTTCGCTCATGCGAATTCCCCTGTTTTATTTAACCCCAGTTATTTAATATAGGCCAACATAGTGACTTCGCAATGAGTAAATCCTGACTGGCAGGTTTAGGTTTATGGCATCGATCCCGACAAATATGCAGCTTTCATCGTTTTTGAAAACCCTGCGCGCACTAAAGGGTAAGCCCTACGAGCGTGGATTTTCGCTGCCTGGGGCTTTTTATACCGATCCATTGTGGACGCAAACCGAATGCAGCGAGTTGTTCGGCAAGGACTGGTTCTGCGTTGGTCGGGTTGAAGAAGTAGCAAAGCCGGGCGACTTCTTTACTTTCGATCACATTGGCGAACCCCTGCTGGTGGTGCATGGCCGGGATGGCGTGATTCGCGTGTTGTCTAATGTCTGTCGGCATCGTGGTACCGTGATTGCACAGGGCAGTGGCAATACCCGGAAATTCCTCTGTCCCTATCATCGGTGGGCCTATGATACCGCCGGACAACTTTTGAACGCACCGCTACTGGATTCTCACGAGGCATTCAACATGCAGGAATGCCGGCTCCCCGAATTAAAATGCGAATTTTGGCAGGGATTCATATTTGCTAATTTTAATCCGCGAGCGGCCGCTATCGGTAAGCAACTGGGGGTGCTTGAAAAGGTGATTAAAAACTATCACCTGGAGCAGATGTCACTGCGTTACCTGGCCGATGAAACCTGGGAAACAAACTGGAAGTGCCTGCTGGAAAATTTCATGGAGGGTTATCACTTGACGCCGTTGCATCGAGATACCTTGCACAAGGTGAATCCGAGTCGCCTGTGTTCCCACCTGGCTCCGGGCAGGCGGCATTTTGGCTACAGTGTCGGTTTTACCTCGCGCGTATCAAAGAACCGTATCGGCCACCCGGACCTGAGCGCCGACGAAGGCAATACCTGCATCATGTTTGCCGTCCCACCAGGGCTCCTGGTCGGCGTGGGCAGCGATTACAGCTCATTTCTGTGTATCCGCCCGGAATCCGCTGACCGAGTCAGGGTTAAGCTGGGGCTGATATTTTATGGCGATCACTGGTCCCGGCAGGACGTCGATAGCGCGATCGAATTGTTTCAACATACCATGGATGAGGATAAACAGGTTTTGCTGCGGGTGCAGCAGGGACTGGGATCCCGCTTTCATGAGCCCGGACCATTAGCACCGCGCGACCTTGAGGGTACCATCTGGGATTTCTACCAGTACCTTAGCCGTAGCCTGACCACGGCTAAGAAATCCGCAAGAAACTAAAACCCGTTCCGGAGAGTTTATGAATAATCCAACTCCTCATCTCGTTTCCCCGAATTGCAGTGAAGCCGAATGGGAGCTACGCGTTCAACTTGCCGCCTGCTACCGCGCATTTGTCCACTACGGCTGGACCGATTCGATCTTTACGCATTTAAGCGCCAGGGTGCCGGATAATCCGCAGCACTACCTGATCAATCCTTATGGACTGCTGTTTCACGAAATCTGCGCCAGTAACCTGATCAAGGTTGATTTCGATGGCAACGTCGTTGCTGGAGACCACTCTTATAACGAGGCGGGACACGCGATCCACACTGCGATGCTGAAGGCGCGACCCGATATTAATGTCGCCTTGCACAGTCATACCCGTGCGGGCATGGCGGTTTCATGCATGGAATGCGGGCTGCTACCGCTAACCCAGCAGGCGAACGAGATTCGCGATATGGTTTGCTACCACGATTATGGGATTGCGCGCACCGATAGCGAAGAATGCCAGCGGCTGGGAGCGGATATGGCTGATAGCTGGATCATGATCATGCGCAATCATGGCTTGCTGACAGTTGGCCGCAGTGTCGCCGAAGCATTTTATTACCTGTATACCGTTGAAAGCGCGTGCAAGGTTCAGGTCGATGTAATGGCCTCCGGTCGCGACATCTCGACGCCCGCGCCCGAAATTGTTGATGAACTGGCACGTGATGGGAAAGCCCGCACCACCGAAACACGGGAGCATGTCGATCTCGCCTGGAACGCGGTGATTCGACTACTCGACGAGAAAGATCCTTCGTTTAGAAATTAGCCCTGTTCTAGGGTGATTCCTGCCCGGTGCCAGGAACATCACCGAGCAAGTATCTAGGTCCTGATCCCAGTCCCGCCGCCTCGTCACCGGCGTTATAGAGCGCGCAGTTCTTTAATGACAGGCAGCCACAGCCAATACAGCCGCTAAGCCTGCCGCGAAGATTCTTTAAATCGGCAATTCGGCGATCGAGCTGTTTGCCCCAGGTTGTCGATAATCTTGCCCAGTCCTTTTTGGTTGGATTGCGGTTGTCTGGCAAAGTGGCGAACGCGGCTGCGATTTCACGCAGGCTAAGTCCCAGGGTCTGGGCGACCCGGATTATCGCTATTCGTCGCAACATGGCCCGATGGTAGCGGCGATGATTGCCGGCGACTCTCACCGAACTGATCAAGCCGCGGGATTCGTAGAACCGCAGGGCCGAGGTCGCAATACCGCTGCGTTGAGCTGTATCACCGATCGTCAGAAATTCTCGCGAAAGAGTCATGTTTTTAATCACCTGTTTATTTATGCTTGACTTAAAGTAAACTTGAACTTCTATACTGCTGTCAAATTTTTGTACCCTGCAGGGGTGATTGTTATGACGCAAGCATTGAAACAAGACGATGTTGCTGAACGGAACAACTGGCAACGGTTGGTATCTGTAGCCGAATTGGAGCCAAATTCAGCGAAACTGGTGCGGGTTGCTGCTAAACAGATTGCCGTATTCAATACATCGGAGGGAATCAGGGCCTGTGACAATCGTTGCCCCCATGAAGGTTATCCCCTGTCTGAAGGTAGTCTGTCACCGGACTGTATTCTGACTTGCAACTGGCACAACTGGAAATTTGATCTCGATACTGGCGACAATCTCTTTGGTGGAGACCGATTGCGGACCTATCCGCTCGAGGTTCGCGGTGATGAGGTCTGGATTGATATTGCCGAATTGCCTTACCAGCAAAGATATGCAGCGATTGTCGACAGCCTGCATGATGCCTTCGATGATTACAGTTACGACCGTATCGCACGCGAAATTGCCCGCCTGGTGCGCCTGGGGGCCGATCCTTTCGAGGTGCTGCGACTGGCCATCGACTGGTCGTGGCAGAAAATGGAGTTTGGCTGGACCCACGCCTACGCCGGTATGGCAGACTGGATAACCCTGTATGAAGAAAACCGGCATGACGAGGAGTTGAAGCTGGTCTGCCTGGTCGAAAGTGTTACCCACGTTGCCTACGATGTTCTGCGTGAACGAGAATATCCGTTTACCGAAAAGGCTTCTGCGTTTGATGCTTCAACTTTTGTCGATGATATCGAGGCGGAAAATGAAGCAGCCGTGGTAGCGGCGATACGCGGTGGTATCCGCGACGGATTATCTTTTTCCGACTTCGAACCAGCGCTCTCGCGAGCGGCGTTACTGCATTACAACGATTTTGGGCATGCACTGATCTACGTCACCAAGGTCGATAAGCTAATCGAAGCTCTCGGGACCAGCGTGATGGAACCCCTGTTGCTATCGCTGGTACGTGAATTCATTTACGCCTCGCGCGAGGACAAGATTCCGGAATTTCGCGCTTATAGTACCCAGCTGAAAAAATGGGGACAGCACCAGCAGCAAATACCCGATGCCGGTCTGTGGCGACAAAAGGGGATTAACAAGTCGATGAAAGCTGCAGTGGCCTGCAGTGGCAATCCACCTGAAGATATTTACCGGTCATTACTGCTTGCGAACGCGATCAACCTGTTGAGTTTTGATATTGAGCAACAGGAAAAGATTCGCGTCCCGGTTTCCGGCAACGTGGGGTGGCTTGATTTTACGCATGGCCTGACCTTTGCCAATGCTGCCAGGCAGCAGTGCTCGCGCTACCCGGAATTGTGGCCGCAGGCCCTGCTGCAGATGGCGTGTTTCAATGGTCGCAATGCCGGATTTACCACCCGCGAACTCGACCTGGAAAGCTGGAAAGCGGACGATCTCGAGGGCAGGTTAAATCGGCTATTGGAGCGGGTACTGGATCACGGCCAGGCAGAACACATCGTGTCGGTGCATTTGTTGAAAACCGCGCTCGCAGTGCGAGACGAAATCAATAATCTTGAGCCGGCGGATGCAGAAATCCTGGTCGCGGGCCTGACCCGTTTCTTTGAGTCACCACTTAAGCGTCGGCAAGCCAGGCGGACCGCTTACCAATCTCTGAAATTCGTTGCCAAAGAGTAAATCTGGAATTACCTAAATCGGCTTATTTCTGTTCTGCTTGCAACAGCTATCGGCACAATGGTTCTGGTGGGTGTGTCGGCAATGAAGCCCGCGTGATTAGAAACCCGGGCAAAACACTGGTAGCATTGGGCCGGTACTTATTGCGTCTCGAGGAGTGAGCAACATGAGATCGTTAAAGCTGGTGCTACAAATGACCACGATCCTGGTTTTGTGTTTTCCTTTCGTTAGCTCAGCTGATCAGACCGACCAACGCCTGGACGGACTTTTTCAGACCCTGCAAACCAGTCAGGAAGCCGAGGTATTGTTGGAGGCCGAGGCCGCCATATGGGAAATATGGTATGAAAGTGGCAAGGAAGTAATCGATAACCTGATGCTGGAGGCAGCGCAGCTGGTTCGTGCAGGTGATCTTGCCGCTGCGGAAGCGGTTTATACAATGGTCATCGAGGAAGTGCCCGGTTTTTCAGAGGGCTGGAATCGGCGTGCCACGGTGCGTTTCTATCGGCGTGATTATGATGGTTCGCTCGAAGATATCGAGCAGACACTGAAACTCGAACCCCGGCATTTTGGTGCTTTCTGGGGACTGGGTATGATACTGGGTTCCCAGCAAGATTTTGAACGTGCGATTATCGCCTTCGAACGTCTTCTGGAAATCAAACCCAATGCGAACGATGCGCGTCCCCGTATCGAACTGCTGAAACAGGAACTGGCGAAACAGGCTGTTTGAGCACTGCTAAATCCGGTACCTGGCTATCTAGGGTGAAGTCCCCTTTAAAATGTCGCCAGGTTGCTGTCGGCGCTAAATGAAACCTGGTGAAACCGATGAGTAACGCACTGAAAGCAGTACTGTTTTCAGCTTTTGTTTTTCCTGGAAGTGGGCACCTTTATTTAAGAAAACCTGTTCAAGGTATCCTGTTGGTCATAGTTTCAATAGCCTGTTTCACGATATTGCTGTCCATCGCCATGGAAAAGGCACAACAAATCAG
>JARFPR010000328.1 GCA_029288195.1 Gammaproteobacteria bacterium
ACGTGTCTCGCTCGATGAGCCGGGTTCGGGCACCTTGATCGATGCTGAGCTTGTTTTGAGTGCCTACGGCATCTCCAAGAACGACATTCGGGTCGAATATACCAAGCCCGACCTGGCTGCCAGGAGAATCAAGAATAACAAGCTGGACGCCTTTTTTATTGTCGCCGGTTATCCCTCCCGTGCGGTGGAGGAACTGGCGCAAGATACCGGTATAAACTTAATCCCCATAAATGGCCCAGAAGCGGATCGGCTGGTCTCCCAGCATCGTTTTTTCTCCCGAGCGGACATTCCGTCTGGGGTATATTCGGGTGTTTCACGGGTCGAGACCGTGAGTGTCGGCGCGCAATGGCTGGTCGCCTCGACCATGGAAGAAGAAATTATTTACCAGATAACCAAGACATTGTGGAATCAGAATTCGCGCAAATTGCTGGATAGCGGTCATGTCAAGGGCAAGTACATTACCCTTGAGTCGGCAATGGATGGTATCGCAGTACCGCTGCACCCGGGAGCCAGGCGGTTTTACGAAGAAATCGGTATGTCGACGGAATAATCCAGTTTTGACAAGGGACACTACAAAAATTGTGCTGCCAGGTGTTGGTTAATGAGAGTTTTAATCAATAAACTGTTAATGCGACCGGCAATACCCTTCACGCTGGTGTTGCTGCTTTTGGTCGGTACTTCCAGTGTTATTTTCTACGTAGAAAGAACGCTCTCGGAAATAGAGGAAGCCCTACCGATAACCCTGTCGAAACAGGAACGAGATATCCGTGTTCTGGTCACCGACATGGGTACGCTGGTGCAGAGCATTGGCATCGCGCGCACCAATCAGGCACCCGGGAATTTCAGCATCGTGCTCAGGCAGATCGACGAGATGCAACAGCATCTCGAGGTAATCAGGGAGAGCTACAGATTTAACGATGTGCTGGGGGCGTCAGCGATCCATGCCAAGCTTAATCCTGCCATCTTCGATATCAATATCTGGCTAACCGAAGGTCTTTATAATTTTGAGCCGACCTCTGCCCAGATCCTGAAAATTGCAGAGATGCGAGCCAAGGAAGCGCATACGGAAGCGGAAATATTGCTGTTACAGGTTGGTAAAACAGCAATTGACGTACTGACCGCACAGGCCGACAGGATAGACGGCTTTCGTAATATTATGATTTTAACGCTCGCGGTCCTGACAATAATGACCGTGGGACTGGTAATGCTGGGATTTCGACTGCAACAGAGCGTGCTTGCCCTGAAAGACAGCGAGGAACAGATTCGCTACCGCGCCAATTACGATTCCCTGACCGATTTACCCAATCGCCTGAATTTTATTGAACACCTGAGCGAGGCGGTATCCCGCAGCCGACGCAGTCCGGGTCATACAGCGCTAATGTTTATCGATCTCGATCGCTTCAAAACAATTAACGATACGCTCGGTCACGATTTCGGTGACGAACTGATCAAGCAGGTCGCGATCAGGATTAGTGAAGTGATTCGTGAAACCGATGTGGTGTCGCGGCTCGGAGGCGATGAATTTACCGTGTTGCTGCCCGACATGACGGATGAGATACATGCTTCGATCATTGCCAAAAACATCCTTGCGAGTTTGGCGGAGCCCTTTAATTTGTTTGGCCATGAGGTTTACTCTAGTGCCAGTATCGGCATAACGATATCTCCTGACGACGGCGAGGACGCCAATACTTTGTTGAAAAATGCGGATATGGCCATGTACGAGGCCAAGGACCAGGGACGCAATACGTTTCGATTTTTCACCTCGCAGATGACCGACCGGGCAAGGCATTTTCTTGAGCTCGACAAGGACATGCGAAGGGCCCTGTCGCAGAATGAACTCGAAGTATATTTTCAACCGATATACGAACTCCGCAAGCATTCCCTGATCGGAGTCGAGGCTTTACTGCGCTGGCAGCATCCTAAAAGAGGCCTGATATTACCGGCAGAATTTATCCCCGTGGCCGAGGAAACCGGTTTGATCGAGGAAATCGGGTTATGGGTATTGCGTCGTGCCTGTATAGAAGGGCTGGCATGGCTGGATCAGGATTTGCACCCCAGTTTTTACCTGGCCGTGAACATATCGATGCGTCAGTTCAAAGGTGGTTTCGATAGACGGCAAATGCAACAAATTCTGCAGGAGACTGGATTTCCGGCAGACAAGCTGCTGCTCGAAATTACCGAGTCGTTGCTAATGGATGAAGATATACGAATCAAGGATGTGCTGGCCGAGTTTCGTCGCATGGGAATCAGGCTGGCAGTCGACGATTTTGGTACCGGTTACTCGGCGCTAAGTTACCTCAGGGAATTCCCCGTGAACACTCTGAAAATTGACCGCTCCTTTATCCACGATATCGGTGCCAGCAGCAATCATCGGCGACTGGTTGAAGCAATCATTACGATGGCGCATGGCTTGGATTTGATGACGATCGCGGAAGGTGTGGAGACATCCGAACAGGACGCCCTGTTATCCGAGTTACACTGTGATATGGGGCAGGGGTTTTTCTACTGTAAACCGGTCAATGTCGACAATATCAAGCACCTGACCACTAACAAGAAGCCGCGCCTGGTGCTGTTTGATCCCGCCAAGAAAAGCACCAAGACTTAAAGGGCCTGGTTACCCGTTATATTTCACTGTCCTGAAAGTAGTCCTTAGTCGAGATCGTTCAATAACGAGTCCCGGGTTTCACCCCCAATATCCAGGTCATAACTGTAGACTGGATGTTGAACTCCGATATTCCATTTCGCGCCTGCTTTTAACTCCTGCGCCATTTCATCATTGACTTCAAAGCGCACAAAGTGCACGGCGGAAGTTTTGGTATCGGTGGCCCTCTCCAGATCTTCGTCCGCGATAGACCAGATTTTGTCGTGGTCTCCGACCTGCATCCAGAGGAGGTCTTCTATACCCAGCAACTTTTCGAGTTGCGCCGCGCGAATAACCGGATCTGGATACTCGATCATGAACGTGGCCTTGAAATTTCGCCCGCCCGGAACCAGCGGGTTATAAGCTTCCAGTTCTTCATTGATACCAGCGGCTTCAAATACTTTCTCGATGCGCAGCATTTCCTGAATCTGGTAGAGCAGGGTAAGGCGGTCTTCAAAATAGAGAGTCGCATTTGGACCGAGTGCAACCTGTCGGTATTTCTTGTGTAACAAGACCTGTTGGCGGAACTCGGTGCGTTTTTCGGCATACTGTTCCAGGCTCATTAAATCGTCGCGAGTGATAGGATTACTCATAGTCGTTTCCATCATTAAATGCCGTAGGCCTGTCGTAACAGGCTGATAGGGTGTTGGGTATTGCTGCCATCGGCGAGCCCTGCAGAAATATGGTGGCCGGCCATGGGACAGTCACTGGCGTATGCGTCAGGCTCGGCTTTTAGCACGCGATTGACCACGGGTTTGGCGATTTTCATCGACGCCTGGTGGTATTCCCGCTTTATCGCGTAAGTACCATCATGTCCCGAGCAGCGCTCGATCGCGTCAATCTCGGTATCGGGAATTAACGCCAGTATATCGCGTGTCTTCATGCCAATACGCTGCACTCTTTGATGGCAGGCGACGTGATAACTGATCTTGCCGATACTGTTTTTAAATTCGGTGTTTAGCAATCCTGCCTTGTTACGCAACGCCAGGTATTCGAAGGGATCGAAAAAAGCTGCCTGTACCTTTGACACCGCTGCATCCTCGGGGAACATCAGCGGCAATTCCTGTTTGAACTGCAGGGTGCAGGAGGGAACTGGTGAAATAATATCCCAGCCCTCGTTAACCAGCCTGGCCAGCAGCGGTATATTGTGATTTTTCAATTTCTCGACGGCGTCAAGATCACCCAGCTCCAGTTTTGGCATGCCACAGCAAACCGTATTCTCTACCACCATGGTGGGGATGCCGTTATGTTCGAAAACTGCGAGCAGGTCTTCACCCAACAGGGGTTCGTTATACTCGCCGTAACAGGTGGCGAAGATAGCGACCTTGCCGCGGGTTTTATCGGTGACCTGGATTTGGACATCGGCGGGTTTGTGACTGGAGGTGCGCTTGCTTAAGGTCTTACTGTGGTATTTTGGCAAACGCGCCTCGGCCGCAATCCCGAGTGAAGACTCCAGTAACGCACAGGTATGCTCGTTATTGTTAACCGCGTTGACCACGTTCACCACGATCGGGATGCTGGCAAGACTGCCTATCCTGTCAGTCGAAGTGACAAGCTTATCGCGAAACTTCGCACGGCCTTGTTTGTAACCGATTGCCTTGGCGCGCAACATCAGGTGCGGAAAATCAACGTTCCATTCGTGGGGTGGAACATATGGGCACTTGGTCAGGTAGCAGAGGTCGCAAAGATAACATTGGTCGACCACGTTCCAGTAGTCTGCCTTGTCGACGCCGTCGACTTCGAAGGTTTCAGATTCATCGATCAGGTCAAACAGCGTCGGGAAAGCATTACACAGGCTGACGCAGCGACGGCATCCGTGGCAAATATCGTAGACTCGCTCGAGTTCGTGGAAAAGCGCGTCGTTGTCGTAAAAGCCTGGGTCATTTTGACCCAGAGGATGACGGGTGGGTGCCTCGAGGCTGCCCTCGCGAGATTCAGTTGTCATCTGTGCTACCTTGAATGAAATCCGGATCCCGAAAGATCCGGATCTCGAGGAGGGTTTAAGCGTCGAGGTTATCGAGTGCTTTCTGGAAGCGGTTTGCGTGTGAACGCTCTGCCTTGGCCAGCGTTTCAAACCAGTCGGCTATTTCGTCAAAACCTTCATCACGAGCCGATTTTGCCATACCCGGATACATGTCGGTGTATTCGTGGGTTTCTCCGGCGATAGAAGCTTTCAGGTTCAGCTCGGTGCTGCCCATGGGCAAGCCGGTTGCAGGATCGCCAACTTCTTCGAGGTACTCAAGGTGTCCGTGCGCATGGCCGGTTTCACCCTCAGCTGTAGAGCGGAATACCGCTGACACGTCATTGAAGCCTTCAACGTCGGCCTTGGCAGCAAAATACAGATAACGGCGATTAGCCTGTGATTCACCAGCAAAAGCGTCTTTCAGGTTTTGTTCGGTTTTAGATCCTTTCAGGGACATGATGCCTCCAGTTGAGTTAATTAACATTTCGGAGGGGCATAGTAACAATTCTACTGTATAAATGAAGTTAATTTTTTTTATACAATTAATTGAATATAGCTATAGTTGAAGGATAAAAAAAACCACCGTTACGGTGGTTTTTTCAGGCCGAACAAGCTCAGTTTCCGTTATACTTTTTATAGTGCTGAAGCCTGTGTTCTGCCGGGTTTTGCAAATACAAATCGCGGTTAATTTCAGACTCAAAGTAAATTACCAGGCTATCGTCATTATCGTTTTCAATGACGTACGGCATGTCGATTAATTGCTCCAGTGCTTTGCCGGTAATTGGGTCGGTAGTTTCAATGCGGTACATTATCAAGACCCCCGTTTTGACAAGTAGAGAACTATATTTATAGACGGTTTTTCCGGATTTGAAAAGGATAAAGCATGAATATTTCGCGATTAATTTTGTTTTCACCAGCGAATCAAAAGATTATCCTAGCAAGCTGACAAGACGGGTAAACTGGCCCGAATAAACTACTGATTGAAGGACATTTATGAAAAAATTTGATGTATACGCGATTGGCAATGCGCTGGTCGACATCGAGTATCACGCCACAGCCCACAAACTTCTGGAGCTGAATATCGATAAGGGAGTCATGACGCTTATCGATGAACAACGTCAGAACAGCCTGATAGCTCAGCTGGGTGAGTCGCATGAAAGCATGGCCTGTGGGGGCTCGGCGGCGAACACGATTATTGCGCTCGCGCAAATGGGCGCCAGTACCCATCTTGATTGCCGCGTTTCAAATGATATGACCGGTCAGGTATTCGCCCGGGACCTGCATGATTCGGGTGTTAATTCGAATCTCGATTTCAAACCACTGCCGCCAGGTATTACCGGCAAATGCCTGGTGTTTGTTACCCCTGATGCCGACCGCACCATGAATACCTTTCTCGGGGTGAGTGCCGAGCTCGACACGGATGATATCGACACCGAGGCAATTAAAATGTCCGATTACATCTATATCGAGGGATACCTGGCGAGTGACGACAGTACCCGGGATGCTGCCATCGAGGCACGCCGAATCGCCGAATCCCATGAAATAAAAACCTCGTTGACGCTCTCGGACCCTAACATGGTCAAGTTTTTTCGCGAATCAATCGAGGCCATGATCGGTGATCGCGTCGACCTGCTGTTTGCCAACGAGGACGAAGCCATGGAGTTGGCCGGAACCGATAATCTTGATGAAGCCGTGCAGCTGTTCAAGAAAATATCGCGCAGTTTCGCGATTACACGGGGCAAGGACGGGGCCCTGCTGTTCGACGGTGTCGCGCTAATCGAAATCCAGCCTAAACCGGTGCAGGCCGTCGATACGCTTGGCGCGGGTGACATGTTTGCCGGAGCATTTCTATACGGGTTATCCGAGGGCATGAGTTTTCACCAGGCAGGTGACCTGGCCTCGCTGGCGTCGGCAAAGATTGTTACCCAGTTCGGGCCACGCCTCAGGGCAAAGCAGACCAGGGCCTTGCTGAAATCATTTACTGCTGGCAATTGAGCCTTCAATAGTTAAGAATATCGCCTTTTTTCAGATAGATAGCTGCATCGGAAAGACACCATCATGACCATGCCCCAAACCAAAGACCTGCGTATTATCGGCACCAAGGAAATCCAGACTCCGGAGGCGCTGATGCAGGAACTGCCCTTGTCGGAGGTGGCCGCGAATACGGTTGCCGCAACGCGTCAACAAATTTACGACGTGCTGGACGGCAAGGACGATCGCCTGGTGGTCATTATCGGCCCCTGCTCGATTCACGATACCGATGCGGCGCATGAATACGCGGATCGTTTGCGCAAGCTGATGGATGAACTCAAGGGCGAACTGATTATCGTCATGCGGGTTTATTTTGAAAAACCCCGTACCACGGTCGGCTGGAAAGGCCTGATTAATGATCCCGACCTGGATGGCAGTTTCCATATCAACAAGGGTGTGCGCAAGGCACGTGAACTGTTGCTGAGTCTCGCTGATAAAGGTGTGCCCGCCGGCCACGAGTACCTTGACCTGATCAGTCCGCAATACATTTCCGACCTGGTCTGCTGGGGCGCTATCGGCGCACGCACAACCGAAAGCCAGGGACACCGTGAACTGGCCTCGGGTCTTTCCTGTCCGGTGGGATTTAAAAACGGCACTGACGGCGGCGTACAGGTTGCGATAGACGCGATGGGTGCCGCCCAGGGCTCACACCATTTCATCTCGATTACCCTGCAAGGACATTCGGCTATTTTCACCACCGCAGGTAATGACTATACCCATGTTATTTTGCGTGGTGGCAGTGACCGCCCCAATTATGATCGCGTCAGCGTGGCTGGTGTAACTGCAAGGCTGGAATCATCCGGGCTGAATCCACGCCTGATGATCGATACCAGCCATGCCAACAGTCAAAAACAGTTTCTCAAGCAGATCGAAGTCTGCCGTGACATTATTCATCAAATCAAAACAGGCCAGGACAATATCTTCGGCCTGATGATTGAATCGCACCTCGTCGAAGGGCGGCAGGATTTTACGGAAGGCGCCAAACTGACTTATGGCCAAAGTATTACCGATGCCTGTATTGGATGGGAAGATTCAGAGAAATTGCTGCACGAACTTGCCGATGCGGTCAAGGCCAAGCGGAATCAAGGATAGTCGCGCAACTGAAGCGGCACGGCGATGCCACCCAAGTCAAAACGCAAAAAGTCAAAATCCACCAGGCCCTCGCACAAGAGAAAATACTTCTCGATTGCGGCGCTGGTTCTGGTTGCGGCGTTTGCTATCTACCTCGGATACCTGAATCACTTAATCAACGGCCGCTTTGAAGACGATACCTGGGCATTGCCATCACGGGTCTTTGCCAGGGCACAGGAACTTTATCCTGGCCTGGCACTCACGCGGGACCAGCTGATTTATGAACTGGAGTTATCAAGTTACCTCGCCGTTGAATCTGAACCGCTGCCCGGACAATATCGATTACTGGGCGAATCACTCGAACTGAATACCCGCCCATTTGAATTCGGCAGCCGGTTTCAGGGTTCCAGGCGGGTGCAGGTATTTTTCGATCAGGGCCGGATTGCGGCGCTGACCGACTCTAAAGACAGTGGCGACCTGGAAATATTCCGCCTGCCCCCGGTCATTCTGGGCAGTTACTACCCGGACAATGACGAGGACCGATTACTGCTAACCGAAGACGAGGTTCCGCAACGCCTTATCCAGGCGCTTATTGCGGTTGAAGATCGCGAGTTCTTTGAACACTGGGGTTTGAGTCCAATGGCCATCATGCGGGCAATGCTGGCGAATCTGAAGGCGGGCAGGGCGGTACAGGGTGGCAGCACGATTACCCAGCAGTTGGCCAAGAACCTGTTTTTAACCCCGGAAAAAACGATATTACGCAAGATTAACGAGGCTTTCATGGCCTTGATACTGGAGCTGCGTTTCAGCAAGCAGGCGATTATTACCGCTTACATCAACGAAGTATTCCTGCTGCAGCAAAAACGCATTGCCATTCACGGCTTCGCCCAGGCCAGTCGCATGTTATTCCGTCGCAGCGTCGATAGCCTGGAAGCGCAACACCTGGCCTTGCTGGTCGGGATGGTTAAGGGTCCTTCTCTTTACAACCCATTCACTTCACCTGACAACGCTCTGTCTCGACGTAACCTCGTGCTCAAGATTATGCTCGGGCAGGATTTGCTCGAGCAGGCGGAATATGACGGCGCTGTAGCCGCGCCTCTTGGCATTGTCGGACGCCTGCCGGGGGTCAATCCCTTTCCGGCCTACCTCGACCTGGTTAAACGTCAGTTGGGGACGAGCTATTCCAACACTGAATTGTCGCGTCGCGGTTTGCGCGTGTTTACCGCTTTCGACCCGCTGCTACAGCGTAATCTCGAGCGTGGCCTGGCGCGAGGGCTTGGTCGTTTCGATCAACCCGAGCTGCAGGCTTCGGTCGTTATCGCCGACTACCTCAATGGCGATATCCAGGCCTTGATTGGTGATCGGGTAACCGATTTTCCGGGATTTAACCGCGCGCTTATGGCGCAACGTCCGATTGGTTCGTTGATCAAACCGTTACTGCTTTATAGCCTGTTGGGCGATGGATTAACACTTGCGAGCAAGGTTAAGGATGAGCCAATCCGTATTCAACAGTCGAATGGGAATATCTGGGAACCGCGCAATTTTGACCGCGAACTGCATGGCGAAATGAGCCTTTACGAAGCATTTATACGATC
>JARFPR010000352.1 GCA_029288195.1 Gammaproteobacteria bacterium
TGACCTGGTCCGATTTTTCCGATGAAAAGCAGATCGCGCCAGCCTCGCCGAAGCTGAGTTCGTTGCCGAGCAGGCGGCGCAGCTTGTCCTTGGCGGTAATGATCGCAATTTTCGCGCCGGCGTCCTGGAATGCCTTGAAGATAGTCGGCGTGCGCAACAGCTCGGGTTCGTTCATCATGACTTCGCGGTCATTGGCCTTGTCATAATAGAAATTTCCGCAAATACCGTGCACCACCGGCGGCACACCGGTGACGATTGAAATATTGTTCGGATTGGTAAAACTCGGTACCACGCAGTCGGCGCGCAGGTCGCTGCCCTGGCTGGAGACCACCTTTTGCATCCACGGCATCACCCCGGCATCGATCGCCTGCTCGATGTAATCCGGCTCCGATCCATCGATGCAAACCACCACCACCGGTCTGCTGGGCCATTGATAGTCGCGTCCATTGACGCTAACACTGGTTTTTTGCGGGTTCATATCCAATCCGTCCTGTTTGATTCAGCATGCACAATAACCAGTTTATTACATCAGGTTAAATCGATATTACATATGTTATCTATCGATTTGGCCTATAGATAGGGAGAAGTTACTAAACGGAATCTTTCTGGCTGGCGCTTACCATCTCGAGAAACGCGTCGTTGACGCGCAAACTGCGCATTTCCTGCAGGCAGACGACATACTCGGCATGTGCTAGCTCGGCGTTGCTAACCGGTAACGCGCGCAGCCTCGAATCGGCAACCAGTTCGTTCTCGGCAACAATGCCGACGCCAAAACCGGCTGCGACCGCTTCGCGCACACCCTCGCGCCCGCTGATTTCCATCACGTCGGGCAACAGGTGGCCGGCTTGCGCAACCGCCTCTTCGAATATCGAGCGTGTGCGCGAGCCTTTCTCGCGCAGCACGATGCGTTGCGTAACCAGCTCCTCGATCGTCACCGAGCGTCGCTCGGCCCAGTCGTGGTCCCGGTTGACGAACACCACCAGCCTGCCGGGCGGCAAGGGTATCGAGTACAGACGTTCATCTTCCTGCGGGATGTTGGGCATGAAAGCGACGTCACAGCTGCGCGCTACGATCCAGGCCATCAGCTGTTGCGAGTTGCCGTACTGGATCGAAATCTGGATACCGGGATAAAGCCGCTGAAACTGTGCCAGCAGCGGGGTAGCGATATAGGGTGAATCGGCGCCGACGCGCAGCAATCCCGAAGTCAGGGCGCGTGCCGATTGCAGTAAATGTTCGACTTCTTCTTCGTGTCGAAATATGAGCCGCGTAA
>JARFPR010000408.1 GCA_029288195.1 Gammaproteobacteria bacterium
GTAAATAATAAGGGCGATAGTACGTGAAAATTCAAACACTGTTGTTACTGGTGGGCTTGTTACTGCCGCCGATTTCCCTGGCTGACGGGCCGCCCTAGCAGAATAATTTTCCCGAGGGCGTCAGCGCCGAGAGACTCGGCGACGAGTTGTGGCGGGCAGTCAGGCCGCGCGATATGCAGAGTTCCGGTATCAGCCAGGTCAAGGGCGTCGATAGCGGGATCCTGATCAACGCGCAAGGCGACCAATGGGCGCGCTTTCGCATGGAGCAGTTGTCCACCTACGGCGGCATAGCGATCGCAGGGATCTTTGCGCTAATTGTTCTGTTCTACGTGGTACGCGGACGGATACCGATCGAGGGTGGATTGTCAGGCCAAATGGTGCGTCGATTTAGCGATTATGAGCGAATCGTGCACTGGACCCTGGCGATCGTATTCCTGTTTCTTGCGATTACCGGCCTGATCCTGCTGCTGGGAAGGCCGCTGTTATTACCGTTGTTCGGCAAGGATGCGTTTTCACTTCTGGCTTCCGCCAGCAAGGAGGGTCACAATCTTTTTGGACCGTTATTCCTGGTGTCGCTGATCATGATGTTGATCAGTTTCGCCCGACGTAATATTTACGAAAGAGGCGATATGACCTGGTTGCTCAAGGGCGGTGGACTGATCGGCGATGGTCATGCTTCCGGCGGATTTTTTAACATGGGCGAGAAAACCTGGTACTGGATGGTTATTCTGATCGGCCTCGTTATCGCCATCAGCGGCCTGATCCTGGTCTCCCCCAATTTCGGCCAGGGACGCATGATCATGGGGCTTTCCCATGTCGTTCACACGATCGGAGCGTTAATCCTGATGACGGTATCGATAGGTCATATGTACCTGGGATCCATTGGTTCCGAGGGTGCGCTGGAGGGCATGAAGACCGGCTACGTGGATATTAACTGGGCCGATGCGCATCATGACCGCTGGGGCAAGGTTTGCCACGAGGAAAACCTGATTATCTCGGCTGAGGAATATGCGCGACTGCAGGGTGAAAAGCCCGATGTAACAGCCGAAATGGCGACCACGGAGCAAGTCAAATGATCGAGTCCCTGATTGATGGACCTCTTTGGTACTTTTCGCTGGCCGTGTTTACGATCGGCGTCGTCTGGCAGTTGGTATCGATTATATTCGCGAGCCGCAAACAGGATCTGTCGGTAGCACGGGACTCGGCTTCCGCGGGCGCGATCAGAACGATTTTCAGTCGGTTTGTTCCGCACAAGGAAATTTCCTCGCAAATCACGATCCAGGTCGTGGCTGGCTACCTGTTCCACCTTGGCCTGTTCGCGTTGTTATTTTTTGCGGCGCCGCATGTTATTTTCCTTGAGGAAAACCTGCTCGGTTTTGGCTGGACCCCGATGCCGCACTGGGCTTTTATTATGTCCGCACAGGCCGCTTTCCTGGGGTTGATTTTCCTGTGGCTGCGCCGCATGGTGAACCCGGTGAGCCGTTTGATCTCGACCCTGGACGATCACATTGCTGCAATATTGACCTTCGTGGTAATGTTGACCGGCTGTTTCGCCTTGCTCGAGGGTTCCACCGGCCTGCGCCTGCTGCATCGCTTCACCGTTGAGTTGTGGTTGATTTACTTCCCTTTCAGCGCATTGATGCATACCTTCACATTTATCCCGAGCAGGGCCTTTACCGGCGGTTGGTTTGGCCGTCGTGGAATCGACGCATAGATGAGGTAACTGGCCGATGAGCGAGAAATTGGAAAAAGGTTTAGAGGTCCTGCGCTCCGAGGTCGACAGCAAGGTCAAGTCCTTCTTTTCGAGCTGCGTCAACTGCGGCATCTGCGCTGAGTCCTGCCTGTTCTATACCGAAACCCGGGACCCCCGCTACACGCCAATCTATAAAACCGAGCCGTTGCGCAAATTATGGCGCAACGAGTATAGCCTGTGGGGCAAAATTACCTCGGCGGTCGGGATTTCCAAACCGATGACCGAATCAGACCTTACCGACTGGGAGGAACTGGTATACGACGGTTGTTCGATGTGCGGTCGCTGCAGCATGGTGTGCCCCGTGGGGGTCGATATTTCCGGTATGATTTTTAAGGTCAAGCACGCGCTCGCCAAGGCCGGTATCTCGCCGGAAGGGCTGGTTGGCGCCACCCAGCGCGCGGTCGATATCGGCAGCCCGATGGGGATTACGATGAAGGCCGTGCTAGCGACGATCAAACATGCCGAGGAAAATACCGGGTTGAAAATTCCGCTGGATGTCGAGGGCGCCGACTACATGGCGCTGCTGTCGTCAAACGAGATCGCGCTTTATCCCGAATACATCGAATCGCTGGCAAAAATTTTCGATCACGCGGGTGTCAGCTGGACCCTGTCCTCTGCTGCCTACGAAGCGACCAACTCGGGCCTGCAGATCGGTAACAAGACGATTGCCGGAACGCTGGTGGAAAGAGTAGTTGCCGGCGCCGAAAAACTCAAAGTCAAAAATGTGATCAGTCCCGAATGCGGTCACGCCTATACCGCCTTGCGATGGGAAGGCCCGAATTTTATCGGCAAGGCCTATCCTTTCAAGGTTGTGCATATCATGGAATTGCTCGATGAGTTACTGGCGTCGGGACGGATCAAGACCACCGGCATGGAAAGCGAAAAGCTGACCTTCCACGATCCCTGCTCGATCGTGCGCCGTGGCGGCATCAATGCGCAGCCGCGTAATCTGCTGAACCAGATCTCGGACAATTTTGTCGAGATGGCCGATCACGGCAACATGAACTGGTGTTGCGGCGGTGGCGGTGGTGTCAGCAGCAACGAGCGCGCCGAGGAACTCAAGCTGACCGCTTTCAACAAGAAGAAGTCGCAGATCGAGGCAACCGGGGCCGAAGCCGTGGTTACCGCCTGCTCCAATTGCCGCATGGTTATGGAGGAGGGTGTCGAAACCAACGAAATGGATATCGAATTGCTCGGCCTGACCGAGATGATCGCTGCCCACCTGGACG
>JARFPR010000464.1 GCA_029288195.1 Gammaproteobacteria bacterium
GGGGCCCCGATGCCACTCGTGGAAGGCTGCATCAAGCAAGACTACGCGGTCCTCTTTATCATAGCCGAGGCGGTAGACAATCCAGCACCTGTGGACCCCGGGAAAATTGCGCAAACAGATCCCGAATCCTGAATCTCAACAAGCTTAGTCGTTTCAGTACAGCTGCGCCGTAAGCAATGTAAAATTAGCCGCTCGGCACCACCAATCGTAGGCAGTTTCCAGGGGATCTGCAGAAGATTCATTGCACCGTGTCATCGGGACTCATGCTCGGCGGCTCTGTGTGCACGCGACCGCCCCTGGCGGTTTCGCGATAGATGATGTAGAGCCCGCTGGAGATAACGATGATGGCGCCCACGAGGGTAAACACATCGGGCAATTCTCCCCACACCAGGTACCCGATCAACGTTGCCCAGATCAACGCGGAATATTCAAACGGTGAAATCACAGCTGCCGGTCCCAGGCGGAAGGCATGGGTTAAACACATCACCCCCACACTGCCGAACATTCCCGCTAGCGCAAACAGGCCAAGATCGCCCAGGCTCGGTGTCACCCAGTAAAACAGTACAAGTATAATTCCGGTCAGCGACATGCCCAACTGCGGATAGAGCATCAGGGCCGCGGTTTGCTCTGTCGTCTTGTAAGCACGGGTGGTAATCATCAACAGCGAATAAAACACGACACTGCCGATCACCACCAGGCCCGCCCATTGGAAAACACCGAAACCGGGGCGCAACATGATTAACACACCGCAAAACCCAATACTAATTGCCACCCAGCGATGCAAGCCTACCGATTCCTTCAACAGCGGTACCGAAAGCGCGGTGATGAAGATCGGCGCGGCGAAGGTAATTGCTATCGCATCCACCAGTTTCATTTGCGAAAGCGCCCAGAAAAAACTAAAGCTGAGTCCGAATACCAGCAGGTAGCGTCCGACATGGACCAGCGGACGTCTTGTTTTGAGCATCTTCGGCCCTCCCCCGCGCAGCGCAAAAATGCACAATAGCGGCAGACCAAACCAGCTGCGCAAGGCGACTATCTGGGCCACCGGGTAATCGGCAGTCAGCCACTTGATGGTCGCATCCATCAGCGCAAATCCGGCGATTCCCGTGAGCATCAAAACGATGCCCAGGGCAGGTCTGTCGACGCTATCGGTTGTAACAGTCATCGGGGGGTTATAAAACTCAACGGGGATTAAAGTTATCTTCTCGAAGTTTCGAATGCACCTATACCATGAAACAAACCCCGAGGCGCATATTTTTTAGGCGAACCGGCATACCCGCACTTCAGTCGGGAAAATCCCGGCTAGAGGTAATGCTTGTAACGCAGCGTGTAGTAAAGCATCGGAATAACCACCAGTGTTAACAGGGTCGATATAAGAATGCCGAAGATCAGCGCTATCGCCAGCCCATTAAAGATCGGGTCATCAAGAATAAAAAATGCGCCCATTATCGCCGCCAGTGCCGTCAACGCGATCGGTCGCGCCCGCACGGCGGCAGCCTGGATGACCGCTTCCTTGAAATCCATCCCTTTAGCCGACTCTTCGTTAATAAAATCCACCAGCAGAATCGAGTTACGCACGATAATTCCCGCGAGCGCTATCATGCCGATCATCGAGGTCGCGGTAAACTGCGCGCCGAGCAACGCGTTACCGGGCAATACCCCGATCACGGTGAGTGGAATCGGCGCCATGATCACCAGGGGTACGGAGTAGGATTTGAACTGCGCGACTACGAGCAGATAAATCATCAACAACCCGACCGAGTAAGCGATGCCCATATAGCGAAAGGTTTCATAGGTCACCTGCCACTCTCCATCCCATTTCAGGCTGTACTGATATGGATTATCGGGTTGGTTGATCATGTACTGCTCGATTGGCGCGTCCAGCAATGGTGACACAATTTCCTGCTTCAACTCCGTCCATACGTCAAACATACCGTATAGCGGACTATCGAGTTCGCCGGCCATATCGGCGGTGACAAAGACAACCGGCAGCAGATCTTTATGATAAATACTGTTTTCGTTGCGGGTTTCCAGCAGGGTTACCACTTCGGATAGTGGGACCAGGTCCCGGTTCGCCGAGCGCAGCTTGAGTGACAGGATACTGGTGACGTCGGCCTTGTCACCTTCCGCCAGTTCGAGCCGTAGCGGAACCGGATATTTCTGGTTATCACGATGCAGGTAACCCACGTCCTCGCCATCGACCAGGGTAGCAACGGCATTCGCGATAACCGCCTGGTTCAGACCGAGGCGCGTCGCCTTGGCGCGATCGATTGCCAGCACCAGGCGTTCAGATTCCGATTCGCTGCTATCGTCAATATCGACGATACCGGGGGTGCGCTTCAGCACCTTACGGATATCTCTTGCAACCTGTATCTGCCCCGCATAGTCGATACCATAGACCTCCGCGACCAATGGCGCCTGCACCGGCGGTCCGGGCGGAACCTCGACAATCTTGACATTCGCTCCATGGGCATTGCCGATGCGCTGTAACGGTTCGCGTAACGCCAGGGCAATATCGTGGCTCTTACGATCCCGCACCGACTTGTGCTGCAGGTTAACCTGGATATCTGACAGGTTTGAAGCTGCACGCAGGTAATACTGGCGTACCAGGCCGGTGAAATTAATCGGCGCAGCGGTACCGACATAACCCTGGTAATCGGTGACCTCGGGTACGGTCGCAATCCAGTTGCCCAGTTCGGTGATCACCCGTGCATTCTGCTCCAGGCTGCTGCCCTCGGGCATATCGACAATGATCTGGACTTCCGACTTGTTATCAAACGGCAACATCTTCAACACCACCAGTTTGAATCCGGCGAGGCTTAGCGAGCCCAGGATCAATAAAATGATTACCAGTAACAGCAACCAGCGATTACGCCTTCCGCGGACATCGTCCAGTAACGGGTCGAACAGGCGTTTGAATAGCGGGTATAGAGGCTGGTCGTCAGCAGGTTCTGCCTCAGTGGTATGGGGTTTCCGTCCCAGCAATTTCAAACTGAGCCAGGGCGTTACCACGAAGGCCACGGCCAGCGAGATCAGCATACCAATACTGGCATTGATCGGGATCGGGCTCATGTACGGCCCCATTAAGCCGGTTACGAAGGCCATCGGCAGCAGCGCCGCAACCACGGCGAAGGTCGCCAGTATGGTCGGCCCGCCAACCTCATCGACGGCGAGTGGGATCGCTTCGACAAGGCTGTTTTTACCCAGTTGCATATGCCGGTGTATGTTCTCGACCACGACAATGGCGTCATCGACAAGAATCCCGATCGAAAAGATCAGTGCGAACAATGAAACACGGTTCAAGGTAAAACCCCAGGCCCAGGACGCAAACAGGGTCATCGCCAGCGTGACCACGATCGCCACTCCGACGATAACGGCCTCTCGCAAGCCGAGCGTAACCACAACCAACAACACCACGACTGCAGTTGCGAACACCAGCTTTTGAATCAAGGTCAGGGCTTTTTCATTGGCGGTCGCTCCGTAATTACGCGTCACCGTGACTTCGACCCCTTCGGGGATCACGATCCCGCGCAGTTGATCGATACGACCAATCACTTCATCGGCCACCTCGATCGCATTACTGCCCGGTTTCTTCGCAATCGCAAGCGTTACCGCGGGGAATTGACCTTTTACGCTAATACCCTTGTCAGTCGCTGCCGGGCCAGTACCAAACCAGACATATTTATCGGCCTGCGATGGCGTGATTTCGATGGTAGCGATATCGCCAAGCGCAATTGGCACACCATCGGACAGTCCGATGATAAGATCCTGGATTTCTGAAGCCTCGCTCAGGAAAGTGCCGGACTGCAAGTTGATTTCAAGATTGTCCCGCACCAGTTTACCGGCATCGCGCGACTGGTTTGCGGCAAGGATTCCAGCCTTGACCTGTTCCAGGTCAATATTGAATCCAGCCAGCTTTACCGGGTCGAGCAGTATTCTGATCGCCTGGCGGGTGCCGCCGATCGAGTAAATATCACGTGTGCCGGGTACGCGTTTCAACTCGGCCTCGAGTGAATGTGCAACCTGCAGCAACTCGATACCGCCGCGCTGCGGATCTTGGCTCCACAAAGTCAATGCCACGATCGGAACATCGTCGATACCCCTTGGCTTGATGATTGGCTGCCCGACGCCCATATTGGCGGGCAACCAGTCGGTGTTGGAAAAGACCTTGTTATAAAGCCGCACGATAGCCTGCGAGCGTTCTTCACCCACCTCGAACTGAACTGTCAGGATTGCAATACCGGGTTTCGATACCGAGTAGACATGTTCGATACCGGCAATTTCGGAGAGCACTTGCTCGGCTGGTGTGCTGACCACCTGTTCCACTTCGTATGCAGTTGCTCCGGGAAACGGCACAAAAACATTGGCGAAGGTAACATTGATCTGCGGTTCTTCCTCACGCGGCGTCACCATTACCGCAAAAACACCCATTAACAGTCCGATCAGCGCCAATAGCGGCGTGATTTCGGACTGCAGAAAGGTTTTCGCCACCCAACCGGATGGACCCAGCGACTGGCTCATTGGGCAGTATCCAGCTGTCGCTTGTGTTCGATTCCAGCGCGCACCGGATCGAGCGCGATGGTTTCACCTTCACCGAGCCCGGCAAGAATCTCAACCTGGTCGCCAATTCGGTTGCCGGGACGCACCTGTCGGAAAGAAAGTCTACCTGCTGCATCAAGCACGTAGACGGCGTTGACTTCCGCCCGTGAAACCAGTGCCTGTTGCGGCAACAGCAGGCGCTCGGTGGCACCGATTTTGAGAGCCACCTTGACCAACATGCCCGGAAACAGGCCCTGCTTCATTTCGGGTAAGTCCAGTCGCACTGGAAAACTATGGTTTCGCGGATTAGCGAATGGATGGATGGTAATCCTGGTGACTTCGACCG
This sequence comes from Gammaproteobacteria bacterium, assembly GCA_029288195.1. GTDB lineage: Bacteria > Pseudomonadota > Gammaproteobacteria. The sequence goes on from JARFPR010000464.1 coordinate 4,886, forward strand.
AGCGGTCATCCTCGAGTAGAACCACCCGCGCGAGACCATGAGTGCGCAACCCACCGATAATCGACTGCGGCACATTGGCGCTGACACGCAACTGTCCTAAGGCATAGCCGGTCATGATTGGCTGGCCCGGGGCAACACTTTCTCCCGGTTCGACATGGCGCTCAACTACAACCCCGCTATAGGGTGCTCGCACCACGGTGTAACCTAACTGCTCTTCAGCCTGGGCCAGATTAGCTTGCGCCGAGGCTGCGCGAGCCTTGGCTGCCTTCAGGTTGGCGCTGGCCTTGTCGAGTACTGCCTGTGAAATCAGTTTTTGCTTGCGTAAATCCTGGTTACGTCTGAATTCAAGCTGCGTATCCTGCAGATTGGCATTTGCCTCGTCGAGTGCAGCACTCGCTTTTTGTTGCTGTGCGCGGTATTCCCGGTCCCCTATGGTCAACACCACCTGGCCCTGCTCGACGAAATCATCGACGTCAAAGTTGACGCTTTCTATTTTTCCGACAACCTCGGCGGATAGCGTCGCCTGTTGACGTGCCTCGACTACTCCGTCAACCCAATGCTCAAGCGGCATTGTCATCCGTTTTGAGGTTATGGTCTGCAATCCTTCCGCCGTATGTGCCGAACCTGCAGATAAACCCAGGCACAAGACAATGATCATAGGCACGAGCCGCATTTGGAACTCCCGGTTAATTAGTGAAATACATCTGTGCTAGTATATTAGAATTTTCTAATATAGATTCAATACTCCCTTAGAGGTAGTATTCCCGGATACAACAACGACTTGTTGATACCGGACAATTTATGCAGATATTCAGAATCCTGTTAACAATATCTCTGGCACTGATCACTAGCCTTGGGCCGCCTGGTGCCTGGGCATCCAACCAGCTCGCCGGTCATCCCTCGCCTTACCTGGCATTGCATGCCGATGATCCGGTCAACTGGCGGCCATGGCAGGCCAGTGTTTTTCAGGATGCCAGAAAGGACAAGCGCCTGGTATACGTTTCGGTTGGTTATTTTTCCTGCCACTGGTGCCACGTAATGCAACAGGAAAGTTACCAGGATGAGGGTATCGCGAAGCTTCTGAACCAGGGCTACATCGCGGTTAAGGTCGATCGTGAACTCGATCCGGACCTGGATCGACGCCTGATCGAATTTGTCGAGAAAACACGCGGCGCGGCTGGTTGGCCGTTGAACGTATTTCTGACCCCTGATGGCCATCCTATCGCCGGTTTCACCTACTTGCCGAGCAATGATTTCGCCAACGTACTGCAGGAACTCGATGATACCTGGCAAAAAAACCAGGATCAGCTTGCCGGCGCCGCACGTGACTTTTTTGAAACCCAGATGCAGGACCAGGAAAACCAGGCTTTCCTGGCACCTCAGATTCCATCCCAGGAGATGATTGGCGCATTCATCTCGCAAACCATGCTGCTGGCAGACGAATTGCAGGGTGGCATCGGAAATACCAGCAAGTTCCCTAACGTACCGCAGTTCGATACGCTGCTCACAATTATCCAGCAGAACCCGGAGCTCGATACGGATGTTGTCGATTTCGTGCAACTCACCTTGCACATGATGGCATCGAAAAACCTGCAAGATCACGTCAACAGCGGCTTTTTTCGCTACACCACCGATCCAGACTGGTATACGCCCCACTTCGAGAAAATGCTCTACGACAACGCTCAGCTCGCAATGCTTTATTTGCGGGCACACGAACTCTGGCCCGACCAGGGCCATGCAGATATCGCCAGGCGCACCCTCGATTTTGTCGAGGGCAATTTAAAACATCCCGATGGTGGGTATATGTCGAGCCTGTCCGCGGTGGACGTCGACAACAAGGAAGGCGGCGCCTATTTCTGGAGCCGTGAGCAGCTTTCCGCAGTGCTTGACGACCAGGAAGTAGAGTACCTGTCAAAACTATGGCCTGTCGAAACCAAAAAAGGCGAGTTTCTGATTAAACCACTGACCGGTCAGGGCGCTTCCGGCGAACCGGCAAAAAATCTACTCATCCTCGAGAAACTGCAATCTCGAGGCAGTAAAAGCATGCCAGTCGATGACAAACGCCTGGCCAGCTGGAACGCGATGATGCTGGATGCGCTGACCATGGCATCAGAAATCGATTCGCGATATGTCGAACGCGCCCGCGCCCTGTTTCGATACATGCGCAATAATTTCTATGACGCCGACTCACTGATTCGATTTGCCGGCAATGCCGAGACTGCTGACGCGGTACTCGAAGACTATGCCCAGGTAGCGAAGTCCTTCCTCAATTTCGGCAAGCGTTTTGACAGCGAAGAAGCTACCCGGCTTGCGATGCAACTGACTGAAAGTGCCTATGCCCGGTTTGTGAAAGATGGTCGCTGGCAACAGAAAGCCGAGTCGTTAATTCCGATTGCACCGGGAAAATGGATCATTCCCGACCAGGTATTTTTTTCGCCGATGACACTCTGGATCGAGGTGGCGCTCGAGGCTCCAGGACTGAATCCGGTGGTGCGTGCCGGCGCTAATGAAATGCTGCAACGGGCAACGCGCGATATGCTCGACTCCCCTTACCTGTACGGTAGTTTCATCATACTGCGCGCAAATAACCATGGTTAGAGTGTTTAGATCTATTGCCCTGGCATTTGATATTGGGCATCTTCATGCCGCAATGTTGCAAGCATTTTTGGTGCGCCCTGACCAACTCAATGAAATTTAGTGAATTTGTCTCAACTCAAAGCTACTAATAGAAAAAGCCTTATGATAAATTCCTCTTTATTAATTCGGCACCTCGCTATTTCTATTGTTCCAAGGACAAAGCTAGCATTCCCCAATCACCAGTTATAAAGACAACACAGGGCAATTTAGGCATGAAAAAGTTTCAATTAATTATTTGTTATGGTCTCGCACTTACGCTTTTTGGTTGCGCTAGCACAGAAAAGGCCGAGCCTGTTTCGGCCGCCAGGCTGAAAGCAGCGGTTTCGGAAGTTAGCGGATTACTGAAAGAAGCCGATATAGTTCAGGCCGATCTACTGTCTTACGATGAATATGTGAAAGGATCAAAAAACCTGGCGAAAGCCCAGCAAGGCTTGTCAGGCAATTATGAATCGGATTACATCCAGGAAAAAACAGCCCTGGGAAGGGAACAGTTTGAGCAAGCGTTGAAAAATTCCGAGGCCAGAACCCCTAACGCATTTCGTATACTCGAAGCCAGGCATTCTGCACTCGACGCCGGTTTGAAAGACAGTAAAGATTTGGCATATGAACTGGCTGAAGTTGATGAAGATTTAAGGGATGAAACAGACGACTTTGCACGAACACTTGAGCCAAAGGAGTTCTCGGAGTTTCAAAAGAAGTACTTCGCGCTCGAAGTTGAAGCGGTCCAGTTCAGGAAACTCGACGCCATTAAAGGAGCCATACAGAAAGGGATCAGCCAGGATGCAGAGGACCTCGCCCCGGAAACGCTGAGGGCGGCTCAGCTGGACGTTAACGAAGCCGAGAATTTGATTGCTCAAAGTCCTCGGGACCCCAGCGTTCACGAGAACAGCGTTACCTGGGCGACAGAAAGTTCGGTATTGCTGACCGATGTAATGGACGTAATTCTAAACGCCCCGGGAACACCTGAGGATATCGCGTTAAAAATAGTTAAACAGAATCGGGAGTTAGCCAAGCTCTCTGAAAATGTTGGTAGCCTGGAACAAAACCTGAAGTCGACCCAATCCAGCTTGATGGAAAAGGAAGGTGTACTTGAACAGCAAAACCAGGAACTGGAGTCGACTCGCTCAAATTTGCAGGAAACAGAAAGTGCATTGCTTTTACAAAACCAGGAGCTGGAAAAGTCTTCCATGCAGATCAGGTTCCAAAAGGCGATGGACCAGGCGGTGCAAGAATTTCCTGATGATGAAGCCGCGGCCTATCAGCAGGGCAGTAAACTGATTTTCAGGCTCAAGAAAATGAATTTCGCAACTGGGTCCGCAACCATTCCAACAGCTTCAAAGTCAATGTTGAACAAGGTCAACGACATCATAAGATTTGTGGGCGCTGAAATAGTTGCCGTGGAGGGTCATACCGACTCCGTCGGTGCGGATGAACTAAACAAGAATCTTTCAACCAAGAGAGCAATCTCGGTAGCCGACTACCTGGCGTCTCTCGCAGGTGGTTACAAGATAGGCTATGTCGGTTATGGAGAGACCAGGCCCATTGCCTCAAACGAGACCAAGGAAGGACGCGCGATAAATCGCCGTGTAGACCTGGTGGTAACCGCCAAGAAATAGTTACCGGGCTTTAACCACCCTCCTGTTCCGCGCTCGATTTCAGTGACTTGATATCGCGTTGGATGGACTCGAATTCGATCTCGGTCGTGTTCGCCGAACCACCGGCTCGCGGCTTGCCTACAAACCTTTCACCCTGTTGCTGTCGCCGCATCGTATCGTCAACCTGTTGGTGCAGTAACTTCTGATAAGGCAATCGAAATGAGCGCGGTACCGGCTGTTCTCCGTCGAGATCCCTGATCCAGAGGTAAACGGCGCCGGCATCATCGCTTTTCAGATTCGGTTCAACCACGATACTGCTAATCAATTCAAAGTTCTCGGGTATCCCGTTTGCCGCCGGCCAACCCAGATAATCGTGCAATGAATTGTAATGCCAGAGGTAGAATCCGAGACACAGGGATGCCAGCATCAGCTTGAGTCCGGGACCAATCTCGCTTCTGAAGATAGCGAGTAGTACCAGGAACAGCAAAAATACGTAAGCCATGGCCAATGCAAGTAATGAAGCGGTCACAGCGATTGCTCCGATTCCGGCGCAAGCTGTTCGGGATCAAGCCGATACGGAGTCAGTATCTTGGATAACTGGTTCATGCCGACGATTTCACCGTTGCCATCGAGCTCGAAGCGCAGCACGGTCTTTTCATCATCCACCTTTTCCAGCACGAGTTGATCGATATACACCAACCGCAGCACCGGGTTGACCTTTTCAATCTTGATCACCGTGTTAACCGGTAGGTTGCTCACCGACTGGTAGTAATGCAGGTTGACTATGTATTCCCCCGAAATAATACCGCGAATCGTAACCACTTCCTGGTTGATCGGGTGCACCACTTTCTTGCCGTTGATCATGACAGTGTCATTCAGATCGCCGCGGTCGTCGCGATCCAGGTTCAGCCAACCGGCCTCCTTACGCAAATAGGAAACCGTTTCCCGGTAAGGATCCTGAACCCAGAGGTCTACGTCATCGGGCTGATCCTCGGGCCAGCTCACGGTAATGATGTACTCGGCCTTGTAATTGATATTGCCGAGCTTGGCGATCGGGTTCATGAACAGTATCGCGATGAAAAATAGCAGGGTAAAACCAAGCAGAGTATTGAACAGCAGATCGGTAAACGGATCTGCCAACTGGTGATGGCGACGGTTTACTCTCACCGGGTCCTGACCTGGTAGGTATGTTCGCGCACGTCATCGAGCAGGTTATCTACACTCCAGTCGAGCAGCTGGTACTTAATGTTCAGCAGCACCCCACAGCTCATACCGGTCAGGGTTGTAAACAATGCGACCTTCATCCCCCCGCTCATCTGCGTCAGCAGTTTCTGCATCACGTTGATATCGATACTGTTAAGGTCTACCAACGAGCCCAACATGAAAATAAAACCGATCACCGTACCGAGCAGGCCCAGCTTGAGCATCAAATCGGCAACCACGTAACCAAACCTGAATTGCCCGCGGCAGCGACCGTCAAGCACCTCGATCAGCATCTCACTAGAGTCGTCGCTTTCGCTGCTCGGCTGCCGCAGCAGCGAAAAGTAGCGCTGCACGTTGCTGCGGAGATTGCCCGTGGATGTACCCGCGTTCAGATCATTACTTTCGATCGACAGGGTGTATGACACCAGCATCACGTGTAAGCTGGCGACGAGGTAAATCCCCAGGATAGCTCGCGAAATGAAACTATAATCCTCGGCCAACAGAACCTGCAATAATCCCGCGTCGGCCAGCAGGTAAATAATAAAGAGTTCAATACCGAGCAGGCCGCTGCAGAACAGTAACAGGCCGAAAGGTTTGTCGATAATCAATTTCATCGCAATTGTCTCTCCCCTCTTGCCTGCATATTAAAGCCAGAAAAGAGCGCTGCAACCGTAAACTTTCAAAAAACTGGCCGCCGCAGGGATATATACCCAATAAACCTACGATCTATCCCAGAATAGCTATTCGTATATAAGAACTTACTAATATAATGGGCACTCAACTTTTAGGGGGATCTAATCATGATCAAGCAATATATCGTTACATTAGTACTTTTTTTAGGCCTGACCAGCGGCAGCGCATTCGCAGCCGATGCACCGGCCACTAACCCGGCTCAATCAGCCGAAATGATGAACCCGTTTGCCTGGATGGGCATGATGAATGCAGGGGTTCCGAACGTTCAACACATGAACCTGGCACGCCCTGAAGGTTACCAGGTCTTCATGAACCCGATGAACTACGGACAATTCATGAACCCGGCGACCTATGGCCAGTTCATGACACCACAGTTCTACATGCAGTTTGCCGATCCAAACAACATGATGGCCTGGATGAATCCCGCGGCTTATAGCGCATACATGAATCCGGCTTCTTACATGCAGATGATGAATCCGATGGCATACATGCAATTCATGAATCCCGGCACCTACATGCAGGGTATGAACCCGGCTAACTACCAGGTATACATGGATCCCAATACCTACATGTCATGGATGAACCCGAATGCCTACATTCCGGGTGGGACTGCCAGCGCGGGTTATGCCAATCCGGCTGCAGGCTTTAACTGGTTCGATCCAAATGCGTGGACCGGCATGATGACGCCACAAGCGCAATTACAGCCTCAGCAGCAACCGCAGCAGTAATGAAATAATTGAAATGTGAATGCAATAATGGGAAGCTCGACGCCTGAATTAAACGCTTAATTAACGATGGCTAAAAAGCTTCCCGCATTCGCGCTTCTCCTCTGGCTGGTGCCGGCACTGCTGCAAGCATCCACTCCACGCGACCCGTACCAGTACTTTTTCGAGCAAACCCTGGGTGATCTCACCGAGGAACTCGAAATTGCCCGACAACAGGGAAAACAGGGTATTTTCCTCTTTTTCGAAATGGACGAATGTCCGTTTTGCCATCGCATGAAGCAAACCGTACTCAATCAACCTGCTGTCCAGGACTTTTTCAACCAGCATTTTCATTCCCTGGCGATCGATATCGAGGGTGACATCGAGATCGTCGATTTCAAGGGGCTGGATACCACTCAGAAAGAATTCGCACGCAGCTACCGGGTCCGCGCCACGCCGATGCTGGCATTTTATGACCTGGAAGGGAATCAAATATTCAAGTACGTGGGGGCCCCTTCTGGCATGCAGGAATTCATGTGGATGGGTGAATATATTGTCAACCAGGTTTACTTGCAAAAAGATGAATCGGGACGCAACGTCCGTTTTACCCGCTTCAAACGGATGAAGCAGAAGGCCAGCTTCTAGCATTATTCGACGCTACAACAAGACTGGATTTATACTGCCTTAAATTTCAGGACATTAACCGAGACAGTGAAAATAACAACAATAACTCCACGGCAGCTCATTATGTTAACCGCCGTGTTGTTTCCAATCACGGTAACAGGGGGACCATTACCCGAACCGCTAACATTCGAAGCCGCGTTAGATACCGCGGCCAATCCCGCTCACTTTGAGCTGGTTGCGGTCGATCAACGGCTGGAAGTGGTTAAGGCCGAGATGGGTATCGAACAGGGCAACAGTGACTTCAGTCTTGATTTAACCGGTCGTATCCGTGAAGTGGGCCTCTCCGACGCAGCCTTCGAGGGTGATGAGAGTAACGACAGTGCAGCAAGTTTAATACTGTCAAAACCCATATACGATTTTGGCCTGCAAGATTCGCTTGAAAGTAAGCTAGAACTGCAGTTAAAGGCACTCGAGTATCAAAAGCGCCTGGTGATTGAGCGGCGGCGCCTACAGATCATGGAAAAGTATTTTGCCGTTTTAAACGCCGACAACAGCTTCATTGCTGAAAACGAGGCACTCGCTATCGGCTTCATTCGTTACGACAACGCGGTACAGGACCAGGAACTGGGCCTTGTTCCGGAAATCGAGGTACTACGTCTGCAAACCGCGTTCGAAGTGACTCGACAAAGACGCTCCCTCGCCAGCCAACAACAACGTCTCACCCGGGCGATACTTGCCGAGGCGATGGGATATCCGGATCAGTTACCGTCTGACCTCGAAGTTCCGCTGATCAATACCGATCGCGGGCTCCCAGACGATCTTGCAACGCTTGTCGATCGAGCGCTGCAGTTCAGTCTCGAAGCACAGGTGGTACAGGCCAATACCCAGGCCGCGCAGGCTGGCATCGGCATCGCGGCAGCAACCGATAACCCAAGCCTTGAGCTGGAACTCGAAGCGTCCACCTATCAGCGCGAAACTCGAACGCGTGACGACTGGAGAGCCAGTCTTTACATCGAGATACCGCTTTATTCCAGCTCACCCGCGGAAAAAATAAACCTGGCCAGGGCGCGCTACAGCCAGGCACTTGCCGATCAGCAACAACTGCATTCACACTTGCGCCTCGAAGTGTTAAAGCTTTGGCAACAAATACAACAATTGCAACTGGAACTCCAGGGCAAGGCTATCGAACAGGAGTATCGAGACAGGTATCTCGATCGCAGCCGCGCGGAATACGAACTGGAATTTAAAACCGATCTCGGAGATTCGATGGTTTTATATTCACGCAGTAATAGCGAGCGCCTGCAATCCCTTTATGCCTTTGAATTGGCCTACCAGCGCCTGTCCGCAATGGTAGGCACCGATTTTCTGAATCAATTCGCTTTATCCGGTAACGGAGATTGACATGCGTATTTTGCTAACCATTTTACTTTGCATTGGATCAACCCAGACCTTTGCCATCGAGTTCAACGGGCATACCGAGTTTGCCCAACAAATTGCTTTGAACAGCAGCATCAGTGGCAGGATCGGCCTGATACGGGTTGCCGTGGGGCAGCGGGTGTCGTCGGGCGAAACATTGCTTACCCTGGTAACAACCGGGTTACAGGCCAACGTGGGCAGCGCCCAGGCACAGGTAGATTCGCTGACGCCAGCAGTAGCCAGAATGCAAACCGAGATGGAAAAGGCGCAAGAGCTGTTTGACCGCGACTCCCTCGCACTGGTCGAACTGCAAACGGCGGAACAAAACCTCAGCATTGCCGAAGCCAACCTGGCGGGGGCCCAGGCAAAGCTGACGCAAGCAAAGTATCTGCTGTCCCAGGCAAATATTCGGTCACCGATTGATGGCATCGTACTGAGTATTACGTCCTTCCCGGGGCAATACATTAACACCCGGGTCAACGACCAGACCCTGATGACGATCGCCGATACTACGTCGATGGTGGTAAGCTTACAGTTGCCGATGGAGCATCGACAGAAGTCATTGATGAACAAACCGGCAACGGTCAGTTACCAGCAGCAAGAGTACCAGGGCAAGGTGGTTGAAATCGGTAACCAGGCTACCATCGGCAGAAATAATCACCCCGCGATATCTGTACTGGTTAAATTCGAGACCAACGGTGGGTTGCCGGCAGGTTTACCGGTAAAAATAAGTATCGACGTCGATTAGTGGCGAATTGATATGAATCAATATGTGGACTGCCGGTAGGCATCACAGTTAATATAGGATTTTGAAGATAGACTTCGCTAATCATTGCAGAGGGGCTTGGTTAATATGTACAAGACAATTCTAGTACCCATCGATATGGGCCACGTGGTTGAAGGCAAAACAACTATCGATCTAGCGGCAGAACACGCTGCCGAGGGCGCGAAGATAATATTACTCAATGTTGTTGAAGAAATCCCTACCTGGGCGGCCGCCCAGCTACCCGCCAACATTATCAAGGATTCGTTTGAAACTGTTCGCACCGAGATGAAGGCTATCGCCAACGCAAGCGGCATGAAAATGGACGTGGAAGTCCGAGCCGGTCATTCTTATAACACTATTCTAGATGTAGCCAAGGAAAACAATGTCGATCTGATCATCATCGCATCGCATAGCCCCGGTTTGCAGGATTATTTCCTGGGTTCAACCGCGGCCAAGGTAGTACGCCACGCTAACTGCTCTGTGCTGGTAGTTCGTTAAACGCAGAATTCAACACCACCCCGGCGTTCCTTGAACAAGCCTTCGGCGCCTTCCCATTCCAACGACGCCTCCCGCCGGGGCTCAATGCCGATCCCGATTGCGGTCGGCAGGTCAGTAACAGATTTTCTGCAGACCTCACTATTTTGAACGGGTGATCAAACATGGCTGACAATAATTACGACGTCGTTATCATTGGCGCGGGAATCATCGGTGCCGCCATAGGTTATGAACTGAACAAAAAAGGACGTCGCACATTGAATGTCGAGATGCTGCCAGCGGCCGGGTACGGGTCGACGTCGAATTCCTGCGCCATAATCCGGCTCTACTACTCGACTCTCGACGGCTGTGCGATGGCCTATGACGGCTACCATTACTGGAAGGAGTGGGCGCATTACCTGCAGGCACCTGAAGCCGAGCCTTTAGCAAGTTTCATCGACTGCGGCACCCTGATCATGAAGACCGAGCAAAACGAAGGATTACGCAAGCAACTCGTGCACCTGGATGCGCTCGGTATCACTTACCAGCACTGGACGAACCAGCAAATTCTCGAGCGCTTCCCTTATTATGATCTTTCCAATTTTGCGCCCGCCAAACCACTCGATGACCCTGATTTTGGTGAGCCCACCAGCGGTGAGGTAGACGGCGCCATCATGTTTCCAAATGGCGGATATATTACGGATCCGCAATTCGCTACCCGCAATATCCAGCTGGCGTCCGAGCGAGTGGGCGGTTCATTTCTTTTTAACAGCCGGGTGACAGAGATCCCGACAAACGATGGAAAAGTCCAGGGAGTGGTACTCGACGACGGAACACGCATCGATGCACCGGTGGTGGTCAACGTTGCCGGCCCTCATTCCTCGCAAATTAACGCGCTTGCGGGAGCCGATAAAGACATGAATATTTCGACCAGGGCGCTGCGACAGGAAGTTGTACACGTACCCGCACCCGAGGGCGTCGATTATTTATCCACCGGCTGCGTGACATCGGATAGCGACTCGGCCGTTTACACACGTCCTGAAGTCGGCAACAACATTCTTATCGGCAGTGAAGATCCACCCTGCGACCAGCACGTCTATGTCGATCCGGATGATTACGATAAAGGTTTCTCTGACCAGTGGACCCTGCAGGCGCAGCGCCTGGCTCAGCGTTTTCCCAGCCTGGGGATACCAAACACAATGAAAGGCTGTGTCGACCTTTACGATGTCACCGAAGACTGGATTCCAATTTATGATCGCTCGTGCATCGATGGCTTTTACCTGGCTTGCGGCACCAGCGGAAACCAGTTCAAAAACGCGCCCGTCGCGGGAAAGGCGATGGCGGAATTAATAGAATACTGTGAAGCCGGTCATGATCACGATCGTGAGCCGATGCAATACCACCTCGAGTATGTCGATCGCGAGATCAGTCTCGGAACCTTTTCGCGTCTGCGCGAAGTAAACCAGGACAGCAGCTTCTCGGTACTGGGGTAATCACAATGTCGAAACACTATTTCACCCGAACAGGGTTTGAAACGCGGAGTATCCGGGACGAGGTCCGCTAAACGCCTGAGGCCCTGGCAGCTTTGCTGTGCCAGCGTTCGACGATATCACGCATCGCAAAGCAGCGTTCGAGCTGGGCCAAATCGTCTGCTCCGAGGCCCGCGTCGGTCATGTAGTCGCGCCAGTTCGTCGTCACCTCGAGAACCGCGCCACCGATTTCGTGGGCGGATTCGTCGGCTACACCCATGCGCTGCGCCGCGGCCTGGATATTGTCGGCGGTCGGGGTGCTGCCGAAAGGTCCGATCGCGATGGCATGCGACCCCTGCAGGCTGAGTTGCGGCACGATATCGTAACCGGGAGAGAACGAGTAGTCCGAAGCCGAGGCCCGCTTCATGAAGGCGTGGTTGCGCAGGTGGTCGTCGGTGTTGCCGATCGCGACGTTGAGCAGCATGCGGCGAAAAACATCCGTACCGAGGTCACTGGTCAGATGGCCAATGCGCTTGCCGAGCTGGGTAAGGCCGGGGTAGGACATCGTCGATTCGTCAATCTCGGTGATGTCGAATTTGTTGATCAGACTCGCTACCGAAACCAGGTGGTGCTGCTCATCGGGGGACTGGTCGAAGCGTTCCACCAGCAGCACCGGCCCGCGACCGGTTTCCGTGAGGTCTACATCCGGTACTTCGATGCCGGCTTCGCGCGCCATGCGCATCGATGCGAGTTCGACCCGGCACATATCGACCAGGTCCGAGTCGCGGTTGAATTTGGCGATCCATTCGCGGCCGTCGTGTTCGATCAGTGACTTGGGTCGAGCGCCACCAATGCCGCTGCCGTGGAAAAAGAAAGGCTCCAATGCGCGATCGACTTCGTTGCCGGCCTCGATATCATCGGCAATATGTTGCAAATGTACCAGGTTCTCGAACGGTCGTTCGGGCGGTGGCCGCACCGGGTCGTCGATATTCGGCGTAAAGTGCAATGCGCCCACGCCTTCACCCGAGGCGGCGAGCAGGAATTCCACTTGTGTAACCGGCGGTGGTTGGCGAGTTTTAGTGAGCCAACGTCTGCCCCATTCGTCGGGCCCTGCGTCGATCAGAACGCCGAACATCGCCGGCGTGTCGCGGGTGCGATGTTTGACATGGATTTCCCCGTTCAAGGGCAGGTTGATCGGGTCGAGGGCAAATGATTGCGGATGGTTGATATAGGCTTTCGCGTACTTGAAGCGGCCAGCCTTGTCGTCGACAATCAATTGCCCGGCGAGCAAGATCGTACCGTCGCCGAGGTCCGCGTGGATGAAGAGCTTCTCCGGCATCAGATATCAAACTCGTCGGCATCCGACGCGAGGGGTGCGCGGGCGCGTTTACGCATGGCATTACGACCGAGGGCCTCACCCAGGGTATCGTCGCCCCGGGCGATGACTCGATCGAACGCTGTCGGTAGCCCGAGCACGTCGAGCAGTGCAATGTAAGCGCCGACCGTGATGTGCGGTGAGCCGGCCTCGACTTTTCTGATCGAGCTCTCGGACAACCCCGCTTTGGCCGCGGCATCCGCCTGGGTCCAGTTTCTGAGCAAGCGGGCTTCTTTCAAACGCGCACCGAGAGCGGCCAACGAACCCAGGGCTGCGTCGCTGATCAAGGCATAAGAAAGTGAGCTTCTCGGCATGGTGCGAATCGTATTTAAAACAAGTTATATAGTACGTCAATGCGAAGTTATCAATTTATATAGACTAATTTCTATGAACCGACGCACTTTTTTAAGTACATTAACAGATATACGCCAGCATATCAGTTTATATAAACGTTTATTAGTGCTTAATCATGTTATATAACATTATTATTTCTTGGGCCAGTGC
>JARFPR010000491.1 GCA_029288195.1 Gammaproteobacteria bacterium
TCTTTTTCGAGACCGACCTTGCGACCCTGCAAAACTTTCCTGATGTCGCTGTTGAGCAATTGCGCGACACGGTTTTCGATAACGGGATTCAATTCATCGTCCTGGATTGTGAATGATCGTGATTGTGCCTAGGTCAACTGGTAGATGCAAAAAAATCGAGACTTGATGCTTTAGCTGGCCTGCAGCTGGCTATGCACCAGCGTGACCCAGAAATCGGCGCCGATGCTGAGGATGTCGTCGTTAAAATCGTAAGTCGGGTTATGCAAGCTGCAGCCACCGACGCCGTCTTCACCGTTGCCCAGTAGCAGGTAGGCCCCGGGACGAGCTTGCAGCATGTATCCAAAGTCCTCCGACGCCATCACCGGGCGGCTGTTGTCGACAACATTGTCCGCGCCGACCACCTTGCCGGCTACGCCGGCTGCGATTTCAGCCTCTTCGGGCGTGTTAATTGTGGGTACGAAATTGCGTCGGTAACTGAATTCGTAGGTCGCACCGTGAGCGGCGCAGATTCCGCTGACGATACGCTCCATGGTTTGCTCAATATGGTCCTGCACAGCCGTGGTCAGGGAACGCGTATCGCCTTTCAATATGACTTGTCCCGGTACCACGTTGACCGTGCCGTTGGTGATGAACTCGGTGAATGAAACGACTGCGTTATCGATCGGGTCGAGCGTGCGCGATACCAGCGATTGCATCGCGGTTACGATCTCGGCGCCGATGACGATCGTGTCCTTGCCGAGATGCGGCATCGCAGCGTGATGGCCGATGCCGTTGATGGTAATTTCAAAGTTGTCCTCGGCAGCCATGATCGAGCCGGCGCGGACCGCGAATTTGCCGGTTGCGAGCGACGGAAAGTTGTGGATCGCGTAAACCGCATCCACTGGAAAACGTTCGAACAACCCGTCTTCGATCATGGCCCTGGCACCGTCACCGTGTTCTTCGGCCGGCTGAAAAATAAATACGGCTGTGCCGTCAAATTCTCCTTCGCTGGCCAGATATTGTGCTGCACCCAGCAGCATCGCGGTGTGGCCGTCGTGTCCGCATGCATGCATTTTGCCCTCGTTGACCGAGCGGTATTCGAAGGTGTTTTGCTCCAGGATCTTGAGCGCGTCCATATCGGAGCGTAAACCGATCGAGCGCTCGCCACTGCCTTTTTTGAGCACCCCGACAACCCCGGTATTGCCGATCCCGGTGTGGACCTCCAGGCCGAATCCCGCCAGAAGTTCTGCCACCTTGCTCGCGGTACGTTGCTCTTCGAAGGCCAGTTCAGGGTGGCGATGGATATCGTGTCGCCAGGCCTGCATGGTTTCGTGGAGGATCTCGGTATAGGAGTTAAACTTGGTCATGGTGTAAAGTTACCGCTAGAGATTGGCGTTATATAATCATGTTCGAACAACATTTGCAGCAACTCAGGATAAAACTTGCCGAGTCCGGCATCGATGTCGCGTTAATTACCGATGACGATTCGGTCTATTACTATACCGGCTACTACGACTATCTTCACATGGAGTTTGGTCGGCCGACGATACTGATCGTCTCGGCAGACGGTGAAAGCCTGCTCATTACACCGTCGATCGATTTGAACATGGCGTTGGAAAATGCCGTGGTAGACCATGTCGAGGCCTGGAATGACGGGCTGGGGAACGAATGGCGCGAACATATTCCCGGCAGGCTGAAAGGGGCTTCCA
Source organism: Gammaproteobacteria bacterium (assembly GCA_029288195.1). Taxonomy (GTDB): domain Bacteria; phylum Pseudomonadota; class Gammaproteobacteria. The sequence goes on from JARFPR010000491.1 coordinate 1,689, forward strand.
GGATTGCCATCGAAGTGCATAAAATGCCGGCGCTGGTGCGCGCTTACGTCGATTCAGTAGTCGATGTGAGCAGTATTGAAGACCTCACGCCGCTGGTTTCCGCAATGCGGATGATTAAATCGGACGAGGAACTGCAGCTGGCGCGACACGCCGGTGCAGTTGCCAACGCGATGATGGCAGCGGGGCGCGAGGCCCTTGCCGACGGTGTGGCCGAGTACGAAGTCGCGCTGGCGACATCCCGCGCCGGTACCACAAAATCAGCCGAGCTGCTGGAACAGTATTACGGCGCAACCGAGATGTCACCAAATACCCATTTCCTGCAGATCATGGCTTCTGGTAAAGACATTATCAAAACGCATCACCGTGCCTCGAATAAGATCATGCGTCATGGCGAACCCGTGTTCCTGTGTTTTTGTGGCATGACCAACTTTCACAAGTTCAAGCTCGGTTTTGACCGCACCTTCTGGATTGGCGCAATCGAGGATAAAGCGCAGGAAAAAATCTACCAGGTCGCGCTCGACAGCCAGGCAGCGGCATTAAGGGCGTTGCGTCCGGGCGTCCTCGCGGAAGACGTGCACGCGGCCTATGCCGAGGTGATTCAGAGCGCGGGATATGATTACCCGTTTCGTTGTGGGCGCGGTACCGGGTTTAGCTTCCTCGAGCGACCGCAACTGGTGGTCGGCGATAAAACCGTGCTGCAGCCGAACATGGTGCTCGCCGTGGATGGGTCTGTCACCACGGATACCTTCAGGGCGCAGGTGGGTGACAGCTTTATCCTGACCGAAGACGGCTACGAGGCAATCACCGCGCACCCAAAATCAATCGATGATGTGATTGTTAACCAAGGAGTAGTAACGTGATCGTAAAAACATTAAGCGAATTAATTGACACGGATCGGGACGTGCGCGGGCCGGTGTGGGCAAGCCGGCGTTTTTTACTGGCCGAAGATGGTGTCGGTTTCACGCTGACGGAAACCACGACCGAGGCCGGGTCCGAGCAAGTGCTGTGGTACAAACATCACATCGAGGCTAACTATGTCATCGAAGGCGAGGGCGAAGTTGAGAACATGGCGACCGGTGAAGTTTTTGCGCTCAAACCCGGCTCGATGTACCTCCTCGATCAACACGATAAACACCGTCTGAAATCGTTTACCCGAATGCGCCTGGTGTGCGTTTTCACACCGGCGCTAACCGGTCGGGAGAGTCATGACGAAGATGGTGCCTATGCACCGCCG
>JARFPR010000537.1 GCA_029288195.1 Gammaproteobacteria bacterium
TCTTCCAGCACGGGTGTATCCCCGTAGGCTGCGTCAACATGTTGCACCGAAATCAGTGGAACCGTGTCAGCGGGGCGTGGCACCTGTTCCTTTTTAAATTCGCGCACCGCCCACAGCGACTTGGTGTAATCATCCTGCGGATTTTCCAGCATGGATCGGGTATCGGCTTCTTCGACCTCGTCGCCCTTGAGCAGGACCTTGATCACGTCAGCCATTTGCGCCACGACCGCGAGGTCATGGGTAATGTAAATGGCCGCGGTATTGAACTGATCGACGATATCGCGAATCGCTGACAACACTTCGATCTGGGTGGTAACGTCGAGTGCAGTCGTTGGCTCGTCGAAAATGATCAGGTCGGGCCGACAAGCCATCGCCATCGCCGTCATCGCGCGCTGTAATTGTCCGCCCGATACCTGGTGGGGATAACGAAAACCGATTTCCCTGGGATTGGGCAGGCGCAGACGCTCGTATAGCTCCATCGCGTCTTCCTGGCTCTCGAGGCGTTTCTGGATACGGTATTGCAGCGGTGCCTCGGTGTGCTGGTCGATCAATTTATGTGCCGGGTTGAATGAAGCGGCAGCCGACTGTGCGACATAGGCGATACGCGCACCGCGTAAAGACTGAAGGTCTGATGCCGGGGTTGTAGTCAGCTCCAGGCCATCGAATTCGATCGAAGAACCTTCTGAGATACGACAACCATCACGGGTAAATCCCATCGCTGCCAGTCCAATCGTCGATTTGCCGGCCCCAGACTCACCGATCAAACCCATGACCTCGCCACGGTGCAGCGTCAGGTCGATGCCATGCACGATTTCGATCCAGTGTTCGTCGGAGTACCCTTCGATACGCAGATTCTTGATATTAAGTAGAATGCTTTTATCTTGACTCATTTCGATTACTCCTTCAGGCCGGATGATCTGTAAAGCATCCAGTCGACAACAAAGTTAACGGCGACGGTAAGCAACGCAATCGCGCCCGCGGGGATCAGCGGGGTGATCTCTCCAAAGGAAATCAGGGTTGCGTTTTCGCGTACCATTGAACCCCAGTCCGCGGTCGGCGGCTGAATGCC
>JARFPR010000538.1 GCA_029288195.1 Gammaproteobacteria bacterium
GAATCGCAGACGCTCAAGAGCCTGCAATTAACAGGACCCGAATGGAAGACATTTTCCACGACATTTCAAAATACTATGCGGCCAACATTATCGAGAATGTGTTGGTTATTGGTAAGATTATTTACCAGGATGACAGTTACAGGTTTGCCCGTGATGATGTTCAAGGCCCTTTCAACCTGGTTGATCCTGATGCAGACGTCACCCGCATGGTCCACGTCATTGGCGAAATTCACCCGCGATCTGCGCTCGATAAGATTTATGAAGTCGAGATCAATTCCTGCCTTTACCTGAACGAAAACGAAGAAACCGCTGAAATCGAAGTCCGCTCGATCCACAAGGGCATGGGCACTGCAATTTATTCCAAACAGGAGTGCCCGCTAATTCTATGGAATCCGAATTACGAGGCGCATCGATATTTTGATGTGATGGATATAAGTAATGTATTTTCCGATCCTCGACTAAAAAACAGTTTCACCGCGATTCTTGCTGAAAGCCTGCGCGAGTTCGAACTGTTCCCGCCGCTAGTCCAATTGAAAAAGTGACACCCGCAGGGTGTCATCCCCGTGCAAACGGGGATCTCGAAAGTTAATGCCGTAGTTAAGATTCCGATATCTCGGACCGCCGCTAAGTAAGTCGCATACGATCCGCAACGACTCATGATCTCCGTCATCCCCGTGCAAACGGGGATCTCGCAACCGGACGTGGTATCAGGGTAAAAGAATATTAAATTTGCTTCGAATTTTTGCATCGACCGCTGGATCGATGTAATTCGGCCGATGTTCGGATAATATCTCGCGCACTTCCCGGTTGGCTCTTTGTGCGGCATCCTGCGCACCGCCTTCGGCCCAGGTCGTCGGTTCGAGGCGATCCCCCAGTTTCGGATAAAAGTAATCGCGTTCCATCGCCTCCATGGTCTGGGTCTCACCGATGAAATGGCCTTCCCCGGTTATGACGTTTTTCATCGCCTCGAAGGCCAGGGTTTCCTCGGTCACTTCAACTCCGCGAATCATGCGGTAGACGTGCGACAACATTTCGTTGTCGAGCAGGAAAGCTTCGAAAGAGGTGCCGAGCAGGCTGGCCATCATGCCCGAAGATTCGTAAACCATGTTGGCGCCGGACAATCCACAGGCGAGTGACGACAAGGCTTTTTCCATTCCCATTTGTGCATCCACCGCTTTCGCATCAGACATGCTGGAGGCGACACCGGAAGGCACACCGATATGATTTGCCAACTGGGCGGCACCCGCGTTCAGAATAGAAATCTCTCCGCCGCCGCCGCAAAACGCTCCGGTGCGCAAGTCGATGACGAAGGGCCAGTTGGAAAATATCATCGGGTAACCGGGCGCAAAAATATTAACCATGACCAGAGCCGCGAGGGTTTCGGCAAATGACGCTGCGAGCATACCGTCGATGGTTGCGGGTGAGGTTGCCCCCGACATGGCGGCAACTATGGAGTTGATCGGCATACCGCGCCGAATACTGGCGAGGGCTACGTCAAAGGCGTCCTCGCCATAGCGCATCGGCGAAATTATCGGGCTTATGTGCGCTTTACAAAACGGCTTCTCGGCAAACTTTCCCTCACCCCCCGCTACCCAGTCAAACATGTCGACGATCGGATCGACATGCTCGCCAAGGGTGAAGTTGGTACCGACCGGTTTTTGCGTGCCGCGCATCAGGCAATAGGCGGTATTGATGTCGAGCTCGAAGATATCGGGTACATCGGTGGCAACGCAGCAGCGGGTAAACCAGGATATGTTCGGTAGTGTATCGGCGAGACGGGTGAAAGCGAACAAGTCCTCCAGTGTCGATGGACGATAAACGTGGGAATCGAGATCCAGAGTTTGTACCGCGGCGCCACCGGTGCCGAAGTAGACGCGATCACCGCCGACTTCGAAACTGTATTTTTCATCACGGCCATGAAAGACAAAGGATTTGCAGGCTCCGTCGATAATATCCTCGACCATGTCCTGCGAAAAGCACAGGCGCCCCAGTTTGTTTATGGTTGCGCCGCAGTTGAGCGCCTGGTCGGTGAGGACCTGTGGTGAATCGCCCATACCAAGCTCGGCCAGCATTCGAATCGAGGTTTCGTAAATTTGCTCGACCTGGGTATCGGTTAACGGTCGATACTGTCCGCCGATTGGGCCGGCGGGTGCTGGATTGATCGCCGGCGGCTGGCTACGTTTTGCGAGCATTGCCTCACGGCTGCCACCTCTGCGCCGCCTGGGTTTGGCAGAACTACTCATGTTCGTACCCGTTGGTTGTCAGGATCATAGAGAATCGGTTTCACCACTATTGCATCGTATTTCTCGCCCAGGATACCGACTCTGAGCCGAGTATCGATTTCGGCCTGGTCGGGATCGACGTAAGCATAGGCTATATTTTTTGCGACCCGATGACCATAACCCGCCGAGGTAACCGAGCCCACCTGCCGTTCTCCTGCAAATACCGGGTCACCGCCATGGGCGCCGGCAAACTCGCAATCGACTATCATCGATACCAGCAGCTTGCGCGGGCCGCGTTCGATTTGTTCGAGCAGGGCTGGTTTGCCGATAAAACTGGCCTTGTCCAGTTTGACGAAACGATCGAGTCTTGCCTCGAGTGGATTGTGTTCGTAAATCAGGTCTGCCTTCCAGTGCAGGTAGCCCTTTTCGAGGCGCATCGATTCGGTTGCGTAAAGCCCGAAATAACCGAGATCAAAAGCTTTGCCGGCTTGGTTCAATACCTGCCATACCAGGTAAAGTCGTTCATTCGGCACATGCAATTCATAGGCAAGTTCACCTGAAAAACTGACACTCATCGCGGTCACTGCGGCATGACCGATAAACATCTGGCGGCAGCGTAACCATGGAAAAGCCTCCCTGGACCAGTCACAACGCGGGGAAACCGATTGCAACAAGGCGCGAGATTTAGGTCCCGCTACGACCAGGATGGTATGGCTGTTCACCATTTCGGTAATCGTGACCGAATCGGGTTTGAATCGATTCAGCCAGTCGCGGTCGTGCCACTCGGCGGCCGCGGCCGAACCCCACCAGTAGCGATTCTCGTCAAGTTTTACCAGGGTGGCCTCGCTTAGGATATTGCCCTTTTCAGTGAGCAGGTAACACAGTCCCAGCTTACCGATCTCGGTTGGCAGACGGCCACAAATCATTTGCTCGAGAAATGCTTCGACACCGTCACCACTGATTTCATAGCGATTGAACCCAGATACTTCCATGATGCTGACATGCTGTTGTAAATGTTCGACCTCGGTTGCCACCACGGCTTTGGTCGGGCTAAACCGGTAACTGTGCTCGTCAATGAAATCGGCACCCGGTTTGAAGAACAGGGCGCGTTCCCAGCCGTTGACAACGCCCCAGGCACAGTTCAATTGATCGAGCACCGGGTAGAGCGGTGTGGTGCGCGCAAGTCGGGACGCGGGCCGGTGCTCATGCGGCATATGATAGTGAAACTCGTTCTGGTAATCCTCGATCGCCTTCAGACAGGTATGTTCGGTGTTGGCGTACCGGGTGAAGCGGCGAGGATCGAGAAACCAGGCGTCCCATTCGCATTCGCCGTGCACGATCATTTCGGCAAGCAGCTTGCCGTGACCACCGGCTTCACCGATCCCGGCGCGCAGGCCGATTGCGCAGTAAGCGTTTTGCAGGCCCGGAACAGGCCCAATCAACGGCGCTCCGTCGATGGTGTAGGTTATCGGGCCATTGATGATCGTGTGGATACCCGCCTCGGTCAGTGCGGGCAGCCGCTCGAATATGCGTTCCATGTTATCGAGACAGCGGTCGAGGTCGGAAGGACACAGCGCCTGGGTGAAATCCGCATCGATGCCGTCCATGCCAAAGGTTTTGCAGCCTTGTTCGTAGACACCAACCAGTAACCCCAGTTTTTCCTGGCGACTGTAGAAGTCATCCCCGGGATCACGGATGATGGGCACCCGAAAGTCGAGCGCCTCGAGCTCCGGCATGGTATCAGTCAGGAAATACATATGTTCCATGGAGGTAACCGGGTGGGTCACCCCGAGCATGTAGCCAACCTCGTTTACCCGGTACCCGGTCGCGTTGACTACTTTTTCGCAGGTAATGTCGCCGTTTTTGGTATGAACAATAAATTCACCATCGGGTGTGCGGGTTATGTTTTCGACTGGATTGAATCGATAAACCTCGGCACCCGCCTCGCGCGCCTTGCGCGACAGCGCAAAGGTTATCCCGGCCGGGTCGATATCACCATCGAGCGGATCCCACCAGGCGCCCAGCAATCCCTGGGTATTCATCAGCGGATGGCGCCTGCCCGCTTCATCGGCATCGATGAATTCCATTTCAACGCCCATACCTGCAGCCATGCCGATAAAGTGTTTGTAGGTATCGACCTGGTCACGGGTATGCGCAAGGCGCATCCCGCCGGTGATATGGTAGGAGATCGGATTTTCCGCATCGGCAGCGAGTTCACGATAAAGGTCGATACTGTGCCGCTTTAGTGCAACCATGGTCTGGTTGCCGCCAAACTGGGTGACCTGGGCGGCTGCATGC
>JARFPR010000035.1 GCA_029288195.1 Gammaproteobacteria bacterium
TACACCGACCGAACGTGAAAAAACACAATGGTACTTCCAGCGTTATATACCCCACCTGCCTGCAGCCGGTGAAATGGTATTATTCGACCGCAGCTGGTACAACCGCGCGGGTGTCGAGCACGTCATGGGATTTTGCACCGACGAGGAATACCAGGAATTCATGCGTACCTGCCCGGAATTCGAACGCATGCTGGTGCGTTCCGGCATCATCCTCATCAAGTACTGGTTTTCGGTCAACGATGATGTGCAGGAAGAACGTTTCCAGGGACGTATCAAGGACCCGACCAAGCGCTGGAAGCTGAGCCCGATGGACCTCGAATCGCGCAAATTGTGGATCGAGTACTCGAAAGCCAAGGACCAGATGTTCGCGCATACCGACATCAAGCAGGCGCCATGGTACGTGGTTAACGCCGACGTCAAGAAGCATGCTCGCCTGAACTGCATCAAGCACTTGCTGAGCATGATCCCCTACGAGGATCTAACCCCGCCACCAATCGAACTCGAAGCCCGCGAAAAAGCCGGTGGCTACGTGCGTCCGCCGTTGGGAGACCAGACTTTCGTGCCGGAGCATCATTAACCGGAAAGAAATCGATAAACCATGACCTCATCGACCAATGTCCAAAGTAACCTGTCGGTGGTAGCCGACGCGGCTGCAACCGATTCCGAAGCTGCGCCAGAATCGGTTGCATTACCGGAACCACTTGAATTTGCGAACCTCGACGCCCCCGAGCTGTATCTCAACCGGGAGCTGACCTGGCTTAAATTCAACCTCCGCGTACTACACGAGGCGCAGGATGAGAGCAACCCCCTGCTCGAGCGCCTCAAGTTTGTCGGCATTGTCAGTTCCAACCTCGACGAGTTTTTCATGAAGCGTATCGGTGGCCTCAAGCAACAGGTTGGTGCCGGGGTCATGGACTACAGCGTCGATGGACGCCTGCCGGGGCAGCAAATCGAAGAGTGCTATGTCAAGGTGCGGGAACTCGAAGCGCTGAAATCCCACCTGGTACCGCATCTGTTTGAACAGCTGGCCGAGCACGATATCCACGTCACCCCCTACGAAGCACTCAGTGAAGAACACCAGGAAATTATTCGAAGCTATTACTTCGAAAACATTTACCCGCTGGTGACACCACAGGGCGTTGACTCGGCACATCCCTTCCCGTTTATTTCGAATCTGTCGCTGAACCTGCTGGTTACACTGAAACACGACGACAACGAGGATGAATTACGCGCGCGCGTCAAGGTCCCGGTCGGTCTCGGTATTCCGCGCTTTCTGCAGGTTCCCAATACGCATATCTTCGTCCCGCTCGAGAGCGTTATGGCGAAGAACCTCGACGTGCTGTTCCCGAAAATGAAAATTGTCGATTGCGAACTGTTCTATGTCACGCGCAACGCCAACACCGCCCGTGATGAGGATCAGGCAGATGACCTGCTGGCGGTTATCGAGTCCGAGGTACGCCACCGGCGTTTCGCGAATATCGTCCGTGTCGTGGTGCAACATGATATGGACTCGACCCGTCGTGGCATGCTCGCCGCGGAACTGGGCCTCGACGAGGCCGACGTGTTCGAAAAAAGAGGCCTGTTGGCAACACGCGATTTACTTAGCCTGTGTGATCTCGAGATACCTGCGTTACGCTATGTGCCACATTACCCGATCGATCATCCCAAGCTGGTACAAATGCCGAATATCTTTCACGCGGTGCGGGAGCACGGACCGATGCTGCTGCAGCATCCGTATGAATCATTTTCCACTTCAGTCGAACGACTGCTGCGCGAGGCCAGTCGAGACCCCAAGGTACGTGCAATCAAGATGACACTGTACCGTACTTCAGGCGATACCAAGGTTATCGATTATCTCGTCGACGCTGCACAAAACGGCAAGCAGGTTGCCGTGGTAGTGGAACTGAAGGCGCGTTTCGACGAGGCCGCGAATATCCGTTGGTCGAGTCGGCTGGAGGAAGCCGGCATCCACGTGACCTTTGGCGTCATGGATTTAAAAACCCACTGCAAGGTCATCCTGGTGGTACGCAATGACTACAGCGGGCTGCAGCGTTACGTGCACATCGGCACCGGTAACTATCACGCCGGTAACGCCCGCCTCTATACCGATCTCGGCCTGTTGACCTGCGATCCGGACATCGGCCGCGATATTACCGAACTGTTCAATTACCTGACCACCGGATTTACGCCAAGACGCAATTATCGCAAGATTCTGCCGGCACCCAAGTTGCTAAAGCGCGCCCTGCTCGACAAGATTCAGCGCGAAATCGATCAGCATTGCGCAGAATCACCGGGTCATATCCAGTTCAAGATCAACGCGCTTGAAGACAAGGACATCGTGCGGGCGCTTTACGAGGCGTCACAGGGCGGCGTCAAAATCGACCTGCTGGTACGTGACAGCTGCCGCCTGCGCCCGGGCATCCCTAATCTGTCTGAGCATGTCCGGGTATTCAGCGTGGTGGGTCGTTTTCTCGAGCACAGCCGCATCTTCTACTTTAAGAATGCCGGCGATCCCGAGTATTACATCGGCTCTGCCGACACCATGAACCGCAATCTCGAGCACCGTGTCGAAGTATTGACCCCGGTCGAAGATTCCGAGTTACAGGAAGAACTGCGCGAAATTTTTGACACCCTGTTGTCCGACGAGTACAGCATCTGGCAGATGAATGCGGATGGTTCCTATACGCGCCTGGTGGGCACCAACGAAGAAAATACCAGTAGTCAAAAAGCCCAGATTGACCTGGCCCAGGAACGCAGCCATGATGCCAAGCGCCTCAAGCGACGCAAGGTGCGGAGTGCACGAAGTCGGAATATTCACCAGCGCTAGCGACGGCTTTGCCGGTGGCGCCCTGGCGACGGTGTTATCCCCTGATCACGTCCCCGGACAGGTTTTTCGGATAATCAAAGTACTCAAATGCCGTGTTCTCCCGCGACCAGTTGCTCCATTGGGCGATATCACAGTCTAGCCTGAGCAGGCCCGAAGTCGGTACGTTATCGATACGAAATCCGGCATCGAAAGAATTGGTAAAGTAGGTAATGTCCGGATTGAGAAACACCAGCATTAGCGCCTGTGACTGGTCATACTGACCTGGAATGACGTCTTCATTCGATCCGCTGCCGAGGAAGTAAAGATCCGATTCGGTCTCGATATACTGCGCCGGAAAACCACTAGATTAGCAAAACAATTGCGCGGTCGTATGTTCACGCACCTCGGGGCTTG
>JARFPR010000036.1 GCA_029288195.1 Gammaproteobacteria bacterium
GCATGCAGCACACGAGCGCATTGTTTACGAGCGCATGAAACAAAATGCAGCAGACGAGGACGTTATTGCCCAGCCGTTGCTGGTCCCCCTGGCGTTTAATGTCAGCCAGGCGGAAGCAGAGCTGGTCGAACAGAACACGGAATTTTTCAATCATCTCGGCTTTAACACCGAGCGTCTCGGTCCCGAGCAGATTCGCGTGCGTGCTATCCCGGCGTTACTTAAAAATGCAAACAGCGAACAGTTGCTGCGAGATGTGCTGGCTGACTTGACTGAACATGGCAGTTCCATGCGCATCGAGGAGTTTCAAAACGAAATGCTTTCAACCATGGCCTGTCATGCATCGGTACGTGCTAATCGAATGCTTTCGCTCGAAGAAATGAATGCCCTGTTGCGGGATATCGAGCATACCGAACGCAGTGGGCAGTGTAATCACGGCAGGCCGACCTGGAAGCAGTTAAGCCTGGAGCAACTCGATAAGCTGTTCTTGCGCGGGCAGTAACATGCCCGGCACGAAAGTCATCCTGTTAATGGGGGCAACAGCCACCGGCAAAACCGACCTTGCGCTTGAGATAGGCAGACATTTCCCGGTTGAAATCATCAGCGTTGATTCGGCGTTGATTTACCGTGGAATGGATATCGGTACTGCCAAACCAGAGCCTCAAGTTCTCGATTCAGTGCCGCACCATCTAATCGATATTATTGATCCGGCAGAGCCGTATTCGGTCTGGGATTTCGTGCAGCAAAGCCGACAGCTGGTAAACGAAATCAGTGCGCGTGGCAGGATACCGCTGCTGGTTGGGGGCACCATGATGTATTTTCATGCCTTTGAGCGGGGACTTAATCGCTTACCAGAAGCTGATGTGACGATTCGTCAACGCCTGAATCACGAGGCGCAACAAATCGGCTGGCGGGCAATGCATGACCGGTTGTTCGAGGTTGATCCGGTCAGTGCGAATCGCATCAGGCCGACCGATACACAACGTATTCAGCGCGCGTTAGAGGTTTACGAGTTGGCCGGGGAATCCCTGTCTGAGCTGCAGCAAAATGCGTCAGTCAGTTTCGATGGCAAGATAGAGAAAATAATACTGGCGGCAAATGACCGTGCCAGTCTGCATCAGCGTATCGAAACCCGGTTTCTGGACATGCTGGAACAGGGATTTGTCGAAGAAGTCACGCATCTCAAGGCACGCGATGACCTGAATCTGTCATTACCGTCGATGAGATGCGTTGGATATCGCCAGATATGGCAGTACCTTGAAGGTGAGCTAACTCACCCGCAGATGATCGAAAAAGGAGTCGTTGCGACGCGTCAGTTGGCAAAACGGCAGATTACGTGGCTGCGTAAACAAGACGACGAAAAGGCCTTCGATTGCTTGAATTACCGTACAGGTGCTATATTTAGACTAGTCGAAGCTGCGTTTTCGGGGCTTTGACTGGAACGTTTTCACGGGAATGGAATCATAGACTCTATTCGAGGTTGCCACTGGGCTACCACAGTAGAATTACAATAATAATTTTAAGGAGTACTAATTATGTCAAAAGGGCAGATGCTTCAAGAACCCTACCTGAATGCTTTGCGAAAAGAGCATGTCCCGGTATCGATCTTCCTGGTTAATGGAATCAAGCTACAGGGTCAAATTGAATCCTTTGATCAATTTGTAGTGTTACTCAAGAATAATGTCAGCCAAATGGTATACAAGCACGCGATATCGACTATTGTCCCGGCACGTAACGTTCATGTCGATCACCCTCATGCAGAAGATGAAGCAGGCAACCGCTAGCCTATGATCGGCGACGGAGATCTCGTTGTTCGAATTTGAGCGGCCGCGTGGTGGTGAACGAGCACTTCTGGTTCATATAAATTTTCCGCATCAGCCGGATCAGGATGACCTGGCTGAATTCATCGAACTGGTTCGTTCTGCTGATGTCGTCGATGTCGAGCTGGTGATCGGCAGTCGTGCACAACCATCCGCTAAGACATTTATAGGCAAGGGCAAACTTGAAGAGATAGCGGCCCGGGTTGCGGCCCTGGAGGTCGACGTGGTGCTGTTTAATCACGCGCTCACGCCATCCCAGGAAAGAAACCTCGAACAGACGCTGCAGTGCCGGGTGCTCGATCGTACCGGTTTGATCCTGGACATTTTCGCGCAGCGTGCACAGTCATTTGAAGGCAAACTCCAGGTAGAGCTGGCACAGCTGAAGCACCTGTCAACTCGGTTGGTGCGAGGCTGGACTCACCTGGAACGACAAAAAGGAGGTATCGGCTTACGCGGGCCCGGGGAAACCCAGCTCGAAACCGATCGTCGCCTGCTGGGTAAACGTATCAAGTATTTAAATAATCGCCTCGGCAAGGTAGCACGACAGCGAGAGCAAAGCCGACAGGCGCGAACCAAGGCCAAGGTGCCGACAGTCGCGCTGGTTGGATATACCAATGCCGGTAAATCGACCCTGTTCAACGCGCTCACCGAAGCGTCGGTTTACGCAGCAGACAAGCTGTTTGCAACACTTGACCCGACGCTCAGAAAACTGCAGTTATCCGAGCAAACGGAGGTGATTCTTGCTGACACGGTTGGTTTCGTCCGGCATTTGCCGCATGACCTGATCGCGGCATTTCGCGCTACCCTGGTGGAAACTCGTGAAGCTGACCTGATATTGCATGTCGTCGATTGCTCCGATGACAGCCGCCAGGAGAAAATCGAGGCTGTAAACAAGGTTCTGCATGAAGTTGGTGCGGCAGAAGTACCCCAGTTGTTAATTTACAACAAAATCGATATATCCGGATTTGACGCACGCATCGATCTCGACGATCAGGAAAAAGCATGGCGCATCTGGCTTTCAGCGGTAAGCAAGTCTGGATTTGACGAGTTAATCGAGGTTTTACGCAATCGCTTTTGTGAACAGGCGGCCTCATATAGACTCATTTTAAATGCCGGCGAAGGCCAGATCAGGGCATTTCTGTTCGAGGCCGGGGCAATTGAATCCGAAAATTACGAAAATAATGGTGATATTGACTTGAAACTGAGCGTTACGCCCGCATTATTTAGAAGGTTAGCGAGCAAATTTGATATTTCTTCAGACCGCTTCGAGATACTGACAGATGCGCTTGCAGGAGCCGCATGATAGCCATACAATCCGCAGGCTTTGTATATTCGTGACCCACTAAATTAAACTTTCTGCATTCGGAGTTAAATATGCCCTGGAATGAACCGGGTAAAGACAAGGATCCCTGGGGGCAACGTAATAATGACGGCCCACCAGATTTAGACGAGCTTTTTAAAAACCTGCGTGACAAATTCGGTGGGCTGCTTGGTAGTGGCGGCAAGGGCCGTATTCCGAAGGTCCCGAGCGGCTCCGGCAACCTGCCTGGAATCATTGGATTCTTCGCGGTTGCGCTATTGGTGGTTTGGGCGTTAACCGGAATCTATATCGTCGACGAGGGCTGGCGAGGCGTAGAAACCCGTTTCGGTGAAAGAACCGAGGTAACCCAGGCGGGACCGCATTGGCATATCCCTTTCCCGATAGAAGATGTCGAACAGATCAATGTCGCCGATATTCGTACCGCGCGCAACAAGTCCAAGATGCTCACCAGCGACGAGAACATTGTCGTCATGAGTATTGAAATTCAGTACAACGTCAAGAATGCTCAGGATTTCGCGTTTGAAGTGCGTGACCCGGACCTAACCCTGCAGCAGACTGCCGAGACAGCGATTCGCGAAGTGGTGGGTAACAACGACATGGATTTGATCATAACCGAGGGACGCGCGGTGGTTGGTAGCGCGACCAAGGAAATCATGCAACAAATTCTCGACAATTATCGCACCGGCATCAACGTGGTCACGGTGAACATGGACGAAGCACAGCCACCCGAGGAAGTGCAGGATGCGTTTGAAGATGCAATCAAGGCTCGTGAAGACGAGCAGCGCATCATCAACGAGGCTAATGCCTACCGTAACGATGTGGTGCCGAAGGCGCGTGGTGAAGGGCAGGGCTTGCTTGAACAGGCCGAGGCTTACAAGACCCGCGTGGTCAAGTCTGCTCAGGGTGAGACCAGTCGTTTCGATCAGTTATTGGCTGAATACCAGCGAGCCCCCGAGGTTACCCGCGAACGCATCTACCTCGA
>JARFPR010000053.1 GCA_029288195.1 Gammaproteobacteria bacterium
CAGTGCTCCTGAATCTCGCAGGCAGTTTCGACTCTGGGGTCACTAAAGTAGAATTTTCCATCCATGGGAGATTCCGGATTGTCGTCCCCGGGGTCCACCAGGTAAACGATCCCGATCCTGGCGCGAATATGACTATGTGGCATGCAATAGTCACCCTTGCGATAAATATTGGCCCAGCACTGGTCGACCACCGCCTGATCAAAACCAAGCCCGTTGACAAAAAATGAAATAGCTCGCGCATGAACCAGGTCGGCCTCGGGTACTTCCCAGCGATCGATATGGTCAATTTTCGTTCCACAACCTCCACGCATAAGCTGGACCAGGTATTTTTGATCGTTTTCGAGATCGAGAATTGCCTTTGCAAGGTTTTCGTTTAAATCCGGAGGGCCTTCGAAGATCGTCGAATGAATTCTGGTTTCAGTATTCACATAGGGCACGGCGCGCTGATTCGACGGCCAGACTTCTACCTTTTCATCATTAATGACAATCTCTTTTGTTTGTTTAAATTTTTCTATTTGATCGGCCATAAGATTTACATTTTGAAAATTCCGTAAACTGAGTAGAAATCGCTAACCAGCGGACAGTATACCCGGAAACAGTTAGAACTTAATGCAGCAAATTGTGAGCAGGTATCCCGCTCGCGGGATTGAAATTAAAAACGCCAACTGTAGTAAAGTTCGGCTCGCGATGCATCAAATGATTCAGAGCTGTCCTTATCTTCAATATCCAGGGAGGTGTAACTGAGCCCCCAGCCGGCCAGGTCACCATTGCCGACATTCTCCAAATACACAACCACACCATTTGCTGCATCGTATTCGATAGTGGAATCATCTTCGAGCGTCGCCCCGTCATGAACAACAACACCAATCCCGTAAACAAATGGATCTGAGCGATATTGATAGGCCAATTGTAAATAGATATCTTGCAACGTCGAGTCTTCCGTATAACCGTATTGAAAGCCGAGCCCTACGCGATAGCCGCCACCAAACTGATACATTTGTTCATAACCTATACGCGCATGGGCACCAGCGCCTGCAGGATCGTACGAACCATCTTCATACTCCAGTTTGTCTCCGCCGTAAGCGTATCCAAGACTGACCAGGTAATTAGCTTCTGTGCGAACGGGAGTTGACGAGTCCTCCGGCGCTGGTTCGGGTTCGGGTTCAACCACCGGGACAGGAACTGCGAGCTTTGGCGCCGGCTCGGGCGTAACTTCGACAGGTGCGGGCTTAGACACCCGTGCCGTTTCACCTACTTTCGGTGGCGCAGCTTTTAATACTACGTAATCGGGCAGTTTCAAAACAATACCGACGGCCATATTATTCGCCCCATTGGCGAACACAGAAGGGTTGAGCTTGATGATGTCCTGCCTTAAACGGTCCTGCTTATTGCCGTTTCCCGGATAAACTGCGCGTCCGATCGCATACAGTGTATCGCCGCGCTTCACTTTCCATTCAGTACTCCTGACAAGTGATTT
>JARFPR010000070.1 GCA_029288195.1 Gammaproteobacteria bacterium
ATATTATGCTGCCGACTGAGGAGGGATACTCGAAGTTCATTCACCCGGATGATTTAGACAGAGTTAAAGAAGCCTACCGGAGGAGCGATACTGCAGACAATGTAACCGAGATTGAATATCGATTTCAATCGCCCACGGGAAAAGTCGGTTACGTTATCGAACGCCTGGCTCCATCGTTGTGGCGCGACGGCAAGTTGGTCGAACAGATAGGAACGATCCAGGATGTAACCGAATCCAGGCGCATCGGTGCGGAACTCGAGGCCGCGCAAAATATAGCCAAGATCGGCAGTTTTCGCCGGGATCCAGAAAACGGTCGAATGATCGCTTGTAGCGATGAGTTTGCGCGGATCTTCGGCAGGCCGAAAGCAGAGCTGCTGGCGATGATTGAGAAAGATCAGTTCTTCGCTATTCATCCCGATGATCTGGAGAGAGCCAGGCTGGATTTCGCTCGAGCAGATAAAACCGACGGTTTAATTCAGATCGAATTCCGTATTGTGCGACCAAATGGCGATATTCGTCATGTTGTCGAACGAGGTGATACCTCGGTTCGTCGTTATGGCAGGGTTATTGAGCAGCTATGGACGGCTCGGGATGTGACCGAATCAAGGCGAAAACAGGAAGAGTTAGAAAATGCCGAGCGGCTGGGAAAGTTCGGCAGTTTCCGCTGGGATCTAAAACGGCATCAGCTCATATCCTGCTCACCTGAATTTGCGCGAATTTTTGGTTACAGTGAAGATGAAATTTTCGATCTTCCCGGTGATTTCTGGATTCAGCGTCACCACCCGGACGACCATGAACGAATAATTGACTATTTGAACAATCTTGACCTATCGGATAATCCTTACGAGATCGAGTATAGAATCCAGACAACAGATGGTGATATCAGATACCTCGTCGAGCATGGTGAAGCTATCTGGGATTCGGGCGAAGTCATAGAACTCAGCGGATCGATCCAGGACGTGACCGAATCCAGGCAGACTGAAGTTGAGCTCGAAGCGGCACAGCGGATCGCTAAAATTGGCAGCTTTCGCTGGGATACTGTAAACGGAAAGCTAATTTCGTGCAGCGATGAATTTGTACGAATATATGACCGCTCGAAGTCATACATAATGTCTGACGAATCGGGGATGATTGAGAGCGTTCACCCGGATGACCGAGAACGCGTATCCCGGGTCTACCAACAAGCGGATATTGATGGTACTTACGAAGTTGAATTCCGCATTTTGCGACCCAATGGAGAGATTCGCCACGTTTATGAGCGTGGTGATACTGCGCTGCAAATCGACGGTAAAATTATTGAGCAGTATTCGACACTGCAGGATGTGACCGAGTTCAAACGGATCGAATCGGAGCTTGATGAGGCGCAGCGCATCTCGAATGTCGGTAGCTACCGCACCGATCTCACCAACGATATCCTGGTTTCATTTTCGCCGCAGTTGGCCAAAATCTACGGATTGAGCGCAGGCAAATTTGATCCGAACAATCCCTTTATGCTTGAAATCGTGCACCCCGAAGATCGCGAACTAGTCGACTCCACCTATCAGAAAGCACGGCTCAGCGAGGCTGGCCAGGCTGGCGAGGCTATATTCGAAATCGAATACCGGATTATGCGTGGTGATGGTGAGGTTCGCGATATCCTGGAGCGCGCTGATGCCTCAAAAATAGTCGATGGCAAGGTAACCGAAGTCATCGGTACCTTACAGGACGTAACCGAGCGTAAGCAGGTGGAATTTGAAAAGCAGAAAAACGAGGAAATGCTCGAAGCGGCGATACAAAATGTGCCGGGCGGATTCCTGGTCGTAAACGCCGACGGCATTATCGAGCGCTTTAATCGCCAGTTCTTTGATTTGTATCCGAAACAGCAATTCTTTATCAATGAAGGGGTTCCTTTCGAGCGTTTCGTTCAGCATGGTATCGACATAGGCGTTTACCAGGATGCGCTCGAAGATCCGGAGGGCTGGCTGCAGCAACGATTACTCCTGCATAAAAGCGGGGGCTTTGAAGCGCTCGATCGTCTGACCGATGGGCGCTGGATTCAGATTGCACTGCGCCGCATGCCTGATGGCACCCGGGTCGG
>JARFPR010000095.1 GCA_029288195.1 Gammaproteobacteria bacterium
TTGTACTTGCCATGGTAAATCGAATCCGATTCAAGCGCTTTCAGCAGTTTGCGCTCGATTTGCCTGATAATTTCCGGATCGGTAACCGCGTGGCTGTTCCTGTCCTGGATAATAAAAGTATCCATGATCTTGTTATCCTGCGTGGTGAAGATTTCAGCATTTAAAATAGACAATCCCAGCGATCCCAGGGTGCCGGTTACCTGCGAAAAAGTATGCGCGGCTTCATCACCGTAAACAAAAACCTTGGTGTTATGGGTATCAGTTGACTGGCGGATACTGACCAGCCTGGATTGGTCCGGGTGACTCAGGATTGTGTTGACATGCCACTTGATTTCAAGGGGGTGATGGCGCAGGAAGTAATTGCCCGGGACCCGGTCGCAAACCGAATTGATCTGTGCGGCGCTAAACGGCAGGTCCGACATTTCTTCGAACGCGGCATCGCGGTTTTCCTTGATGATTTCGTCGATGTCGGGCGCATTATCGATGCCGCGCCTGATCACGTTTTTGGTCGCGTGATACAGTTGTTTGAGCAGGGAGTCTTTCCAGTTATTCCACAGTTTCGGGTTGGTGCTGCGAATATCGGCCACGGTAAGCAGGTACAGGTAGTTCAGCATGTTCATGCTGCCAACCTGCCTGGCAAAGTCACGCACCACGTCTGGGTCACTGATATCCTTGCGCTGCGCGGTAACCGACATCAGCAGGTGATCGCGTACCAGGTGCGATACGATTCGGGTTTCCTTGCTGTTTAATTTGTGTTGCACGCAGAACCGGGTCGCCTCGTCAGCTCCGAGCACCGAATGATCGCCGCCCCGGCCCTTGGCGATATCATGAAACAAGGCGGCCAGGTAAAGCAGTCGGGGATCTTCCAGTTTGCTGTAAACCAGGTTACAGAAGGGAAATTCGTCTTCGTGTTTGTCGAGCGCAAATCGGCGTAAGTTTCGAATCACGAAAATACTGTGTTGATCGACGGTATAAGCATGGAACAGGTCATACTGCATGCGCCCCGTGATCTTGGCGAAGGCGGGAATATAGGCAGCCAGAAATCCATAGGAATTCATGCGTCGCATCTGATGGGTCATGCCGTTGGGGGCACTCATTAATTGCATGAATAAATGGTTGATGGTTTCATCGCTGCGATAATCGTCGTCAACCAGGTAGAGATGTTCGCGCACCAGGCGGATGGTCGATGCGGTTACGCCTTCACAGTTCTCGTTGAGGGAGATCAGTAAAAACAGTTCCATCAGTGCCTCTGGATGCTGTTTGAACACCTCCGGATGCGCGACCTCAATATAGTTGTTGCGCAAATCGAAACGCTCATTAATCGATTTGATTTTGCGTTGCGAGGCGGTTAGCAGTATTTCTTCCCTGAAAATCTGCAGCAGCATTTCGCTCAAGCGCTCGAGTTCCATGATGGTGCGATAGTATTGCTGCATGAATTGTTCGATGGCGAGGTTATGTTCACCCGCTTTGAAGCCGAATTCTTCGGCAATTTTTTTCTGGTAGTCGAACAGTAGGCGGTCTTCTCGACGCCCGGCGAGACGATGTAGCGCAAACCGAATCCGCCACAGATGTTGCTGTCCCGCATCGAGTAATTCAAATTCCGCTTCGGTCAAAAAGCCATGCTCGACCAGCTCGACAAAGGATTGTGCACCAAAATGCCGCTTTGCCACCCAGCCTATAATCTGGATATCGCGCAGGCCGCCCGGGCCCTCCTTGATATTGGGTTCAAGGTTATAGGCGGTGTCATTAAAGCGCAGGTGGCGATCGTGTTGCTCTTCCAGCTTGGCCTCGAAAAACTTGCGCGATGACCACATCTTTTTTGGAGATATTGCCAGCTGGTACTTTTGATACAGTTTTTCGTTGCCATATATCAGGCGTGATTCGAGCATGTTGGTCATTACCGTAACATCGGCTTTGCCTACGCGAACACAATCCCTGATGGTGCGTACGCTATGCCCGACCTCGAGGCCGATATCCCATAGAAAGGTTAAAAAGTTAGACAGTAGCTGTTGCTGTGCTTTACCGGCTTTCCTGTCGAGTAAAATCATCAAATCGATGTCAGAGCCGGGTGCCAGTTCCGATCTGCCGAAGCCACCCACTGCGACCAGGGCGCAATTACACTGCTTGCTATTACCGATGAAATGGTTAAAACAAAACTCGAGCACCTGGTCTATCAGGTGCGAGGTGTCGTGAATCAGCTTGTGAACGGCGACGCCCTGGTCGAACTGGTTATAGATCTGCTCGCGCGCGGTATTGATTCCTGTTGCGATCGTCTTTGCATCCAGCGTATCGCCTTTTTGTGCCTGTGCCAGGAATTGCTCGATTGCAGCGGTCAATGGCTCAGAATCCAAACTCGGGGTGCAGCGTCAATACTTCGAAACCGTTTTCGGTGACCAGGTTGGTGTGCTCCCACTGTGCGGAAAGGCTGTGATCCTTGGTGACGACGGTCCAGTCATCGGGTAGCAGTTTGACATAGCGTTTGCCCAGGTTGATCATCGGTTCCACGGTGAAAGTCATGCCGGGTTCGAGCACGAGGCCGGTATCCGGCTTGCCATAATGCAATACCTGTGGATCTTCATGAAACACCCTGCCGATTCCGTGCCCGCAATATTCACGAACCACGCTGCAGTTGTTCTTTTCCGCATATTGCTGGATGGCGTGACCGATATCGCCGAGGCGCACACCGGGTTTGATCATCTCGATACCGATTTTCATGCATTCGTAGGCGATGCGCGAAATCCGTTGTCCTTGCACGGTGGGTTTACCGACCATAAACATGCGGCTGGTGTCGCCATGGTAGTCATCCTTGATCACGGTTATATCGATATTAATGATATCGCCATTTTTTAGCTTTTTTTCCGCCGGTATGCCATGGCAGACCACATGATTGACGGAAGTACAGATCGAACGCGGAAATCCCCGGTAATTCAGCGGTGCGGGTACGACAGCCTGTTGATTGACCATGAATTCGTGGCAAATGTCATTGAGTTGCTGCGTCGTAATCCCCGGTTCGACGTGGGGTTCGATCATGCGCAATACGTCGGCGGCGAGACGCCCGGCAACGCGCATTTTTTCTATTTCTTCGCTGGATTTGATCGTTACACCCATAAAAACACGGCTAACTGGTTGTTGAGAATACGGGATTATGGTATAAAGCGCGCGCCTTCGGCAACAGCCAGGCAAAATTAAACAAAACATCGGCTGGATTGATGTTTTAAACGACACACACATGCCATAACGCGCTTATGGGTGCCTGCATTTTACCAGAGAGCAGGTCGTAGGCGTCGGGTATGTGGAGGCTTAACCCGGGATAGCCCCTATTAAGGCTATCCAGCAGACATCTGGAGAAACTTATGTCTAACGTCACCATGCGTGAAATGTTGGAAGCGGGCGTGCATTTCGGCCATCAAACCCGTTTCTGGAATCCTAAAATGGCTCCCTTTATTTTTGGCGAGCGCAATAAGATTCATATCATCAATCTCGAACAAACAATGCCGTTGTGCAAGGACGCCGTCAATTACCTCGGTAAAATCGCTTCCAAGAAAGGCAAAGTCATGTTTGTCGGCACCAAGCGTGCTGCCAGCGATTCTATCAAAGAGGAAGCACAGCGTTGTGGCATGCCTTTTGTCAATCATCGGTGGCTGGGCGGCATGTTAACCAACTTCAGAACCGTGCGCGCATCGATCAAGCGTCTCAAGGAACTTGAAGAGATGGCGGAGAGCAATAGCTACGAAAAAATAAGCAAGAAGGAAATTCTGCAGCTATCGCGCGAACAGGAAAAACTGCACAAAACACTGGGCGGCATCAAGGAGATGGGTGGTTTACCCGATGTATTATTTGTCATTGATGTCGGCTATGAAAAAATTGCCGTACAGGAAGCCGCTAAGCTCGGCATTCCGGTGGTTGGCATTGTCGACACTAACAATTCACCTGAAAACGTCGATTACATTGTGCCCGGTAACGATGATTCGATGCGTGCTATCAAGCTTTATACCAAGCTGGTAGCAGATGCGATAGTTGAAGGTAAGCAGAGTATTGTCAGCGCTGCCGATGGAGACGATGAACTCATCGAAATTGAAGAAGAGAAATCAGCAAAAACCAAACCCTCGGTAAAGGTTACCGCCCGCAAAGCGGCCCCTGAGAAACAGTCCGCAAGCGATGACGTCGATGCCGAAGTAGAAGCGGCCGCTGGCACTGATGAAGTAACAGAGCAACCCGCTGCGGAAGCTGACAAGGAGGCCGCAGTAGCTGAGGAAGTTGCTGCAGCTCCCGAAAAGGCGACGGCTGAAGCTGAAACAATAACAGCGGCGACTAAAAAAGCAGCGGTGAAGAAGTCAGCAACCAAGAAAGCGGCGACTAAAAAGGCAGCGGTGAAGAAAGCCGCAACCAAGAAAGCGGCGACTAAAAAGGCAGCAGTGAAAAAAGCCGCAAGTAAAAAGGCAGCAGTCAAGAAGGCTGCCAGCTAAAGATTAACCTGGCACCTGTCTCTAGTAGCGGGAAATCACGAGGTATTGAAGTGGCAATAACAGCATCTCTAGTTAAAGAACTGCGCGAACGAACCGGTTCGGGCATGATGGAATGTAAAAAGGCATTGGTCGAAACAGA
>JARFPR010000100.1 GCA_029288195.1 Gammaproteobacteria bacterium
TCGGGATTCGGTTGGGCCCTGGCGATCGTGATTTTTGCCGCGATCCGGGAACGGCTCAAGTATGCCGATATCCCCGAAGGGCTGCAGGGCCTCGGGATTAACTTCATCATCGCCGGCATCATGTCGCTCGGTTTCATGGCCTTTGCAGGGATGGGTTGATGCTGGAAGCGACGCTAGGAGTACTGTTCTTTTCAGGCATTGTCCTGCTGCTGACGCTGTTTGTGCTGGCGGCGCGACGAGTGCTGGTACCGCACGGCGAGTGTGAAATCGAGATAAATGCTCAAAAGCGAGTCAAGGCTCAGATCGGACAGCGCCTGCTCGCGGTTTGCCAGCAAGCAGGAATTCACATACCCAGCGCCTGTGCCGGCGCCGGCACCTGCGGCTTATGCAAGGCCCGGGTGGTTAGCGGTGGGGGCGAAGCGGGCCCACAGGAACTCGCTCACCTGAGTCAGCGCGAGGCCCGCAAGGGGGCCCGACTTGCCTGCCAGGTGGCGGTGCTGGGCCCGATGTCAATTGAAGTCGATGATGCTTACTTCGACGTCAAAACCTGGCAGTGCAAGGTTGAACAGGCACGCAATGTCAGTACATTGATTCGGGAGATAGTGCTTCGACTGCCGGATGGCGAGCCAATGGAATTTCGCGCTGGCGGTTTTGTCGAAGTGACCAGTCCCATATACCAGGTTGCCTTCAGCGAGTTCGAGATCGAAGCCGAATTTCGCGATGTCTGGGACAGGATGAACCTGTGGAAGCTGACCGCAGGGTCCGATGTCGAAGTCACGCGCGCCTACTCGATGGCCAATCATCCCGCGGAAACGGGAATCATTATCCTCAACATACGCCTTGCCTTGCCGCCACCCGGACATCCCGGGGCGCCGCCCGGCGTGGTATCGAGCTGGCTGTTTTCGTTAAAACCGGGTGACCCGGTCGCGCTCCGTGGCCCCTATGGTAATTTTGCGGTAGAGCCCTCTGAGCGAGAACTGGTGTTTATCGGAGGGGGTGCTGGTATGGCACCACTGCGGGCGCAAATCCTCGATCTACTCGAAACCCAGGGCTCGCGGCGCAAGATAACTTACTGGTACGGCGCGCGTTCCCTCCGGGAACTTTACTACAGCGAGGTGTTCGATAAATTGCAAAACGAGCACGACAACTTTGAATGGCATCCGGCGTTGTCCGAAGCTGAGAAAAGCGACGCCTGGGAAGGTTTTACCGGTTTCATTCACCAGGTTGCTTATGATAACTACCTGGCACAACATCCGGCCCCCGAAAGCTGCGAGTATTATCTCTGTGGTCCACCGTTGATGGTGCAGTCGGTACTCGCGATGCTGGATGAACTCGGGGTTTCCATGGAGAATATTCATTATGATGATTTCGGCAGTTAAGCAATACGGGAGATTCGGATTATGACGACGATACTGATTGCAATTCCATTGTTCGTACTGGCGGTTGTCGGCCTGGGGCTGGGTTTCGTGCTCAGGCAAAAACCGCTTTGCGGCAGTTGCGGCAACTGCAGTGAATGCATAATACGCAGGGCCCGATCATGACTACCACCATCGAAGAATACATGGTAACCGAGGTTGTCAGTTTTGCACCTGATGACGATATCATTCACGCGATGCGGGTACTGCTGGAAGGTCAAATATCCGGGGGGCCGGTGCTCGATTCAAATGGACAAATGGTGGGTGTTCTGTCGCAGAAGGACTGTCTCGCAATTGTCTACAATACCGCTTATCACCAGGACTGGGGAGGGCAGGTCGAGCAGTACATGAGCCGCGAGGTAGAACATATAGATGCCGACAGTAGCATCCTCGATGCCACCGAAAAATTCCTGCATTCAAGATTTCGCCGTTTTCCAGTACTGCGCGATGGACAGCTCATCGGCCAGATCAGCCGACACGACATCATGCGAGCACTGGACGAAACTTATCTGCGTGATGCCCGCAAATAGCTCAGGTTAAAGCCGCGTATACGCTGTCGCGAAAATCCTTGCGGCCGGCGTGATAGAGCGAAGGGATGTATTGCTGCATCAAAATCGCAACCAGCGACTTTTTTGGATCGACCCAGCAGTAGGTGTCAGCGAGACCTCCCCAGCCAAAATCACCCAGCGAGCCTGCAGCGCCCGTATTCGCCGGGTCCATGTTGATACTGTAACCGAGGCCGAATCCGTAGCCACTGAAGGGTCCGGGTGCGACGCCGTTGAAGCTGAGTGGCAGCAGATTTTCAGGGACCTGGTTGCTGGTCATCAACGCCACCGTCTCGGGTGTAATTATGCGCTGTCCTTCTAATTCTCCACGATTCAACATCATCTGCGCAAAACGTCGGTAGTCATTTGCCGTCGACACCAGGCCCGCACCCCCGGAGTGCAGCCTGACCGGGACACCGGAGATTGCCGAGATGAAGGGAGAACGGTCGATGGTTTCGATCTGTCCCAGCGGATCATCATCGGTATAACCATACAGGGTGGCAAAGCGGTCGATCTTGTCAGCGCTCACTTCAAACGCGGTATCGACCATTTCGAGTGGATCGAAGATAGTTTGCTGCAGGTAGTCGGCAAATGGCATGCCGCTGATCAGTTCAACCAGGTAGCCGCAGATATCGGTGGCAATGCTGTAACGCCACAGGGTTCCGGGTCGTGCAAACAACGGCAACTCAAGCACCGTTTGCATGATTTGTTCCAGCGTCTGATCATGGATTCGCTGGCGCCAGATTTCGGCGTAGAGCTTGTCGACCGGATATGTTTCTGGCTCAAAGCCGTAGCTGAATCCCGCGGTATGGGTCAGCAATTGACGAATCGTGACGTCGGAATCAGGCCTGCCCTGCTGATAGACCTCGAGCTTACCGAGCGCTGGAATCCAGTGTTTCGCGGCATCGTCTAGCTGAAAATGTCCCTGCTCAAAAAGTGTCATCAGGGCGACGCTGGTGATCGGTTTGGTCATCGAGTAAATGCGAAAAATCGTGTTCTCGCGAATGGGTCTAGCGCCCGCTATATCGGCATAGCCGCGACAGGATAGTTGCGCGGTGCTGCCGTCACGGCTGACCAGGGTCAACATGCCTGCCGACTTACCCTCGGCCACATAGTCTTCCATTATTTGTTCGATTCGTCGCAGCCCGACCCCGCTGAACCCCGGGTGGCGACTTTTGGATTTTGTCATCTTGCGAGCCTGGTCAGTGCGACATCGATCGCGTTCAGCGTGAGATCCGCATCAGAGCGGGAGAAGGGTAACGGCGGCCGCAATTTCAATACCTGGCCGTAGCGTCCCGAGGTACCGGTAATCACGCCCTGCTCAACAATCAGGCTTCCCAGGTGACGCATTTGCGCTTCGGACATCGGCTCCCGGGTGGCTGGATCGGTGACCATGTCGAGACCCCAGAAAAGACCGCGACCCTGCACATCGCCGATACAGGTATGATTCCCTGCGAGTTCACGCAAGCCTGATTCCAGGTAGGCACCGGTGGATGCGGCGTTTTGCAGCAAGCCCTCGTCTTCGATCACCTCGATGACCGCTTTACCCACCGCGGCCGAGACCGGGTTGCCGCCAAAGGTATTGAAATAGTGGTAAGTCTGCGAATAGTCGTCGGCAATTTCACGCGTGGTCGCCATCAGTGCCAGCGGATGGCCCGCGCCCATGGGTTTACCGCAGGTCAGGATATCGGGTTTGAGTCCATAAATATTACAGGTCCACCAGTCCTTGCCGCTGCGACAGTATCCCGATTGAACCTCGTCCGCGATAACTATACCACCGCGTTTGCGAACCTCGGCGCAAAGTCCGAGCACGTAATCATCCGGTGCTACCAGCGGGCCGTTGGAATCCCACACCATGTCGATCATCACTGCGGCCGGCTTGTATCCACGTTGCTCGAGCTTGTCGAGTTCCTGGCGCGCCAGTTGCAGGTATTTTTTTCCGGCCTCTGCATCATCGCGATGGTGAGGACCACGATATAAATTGGGTGGTTCGATTACGGCCAGCCAGTCGGGCCGGTCTTGCGGCGGGTAACTGTCGGTAGATAGACGGCGCGTCAATTCGGACACGCCGTGATAGGAAGCTTCGGTTACGACCATGCCCTGGTTACCGGTTACATGGCGTGCGATTTGCGTTGCCAGGTCGTTTGCCTCGCTTCCGGTGCAGGTAAATATGCAGGTGTCTATATCGCCGGGCAGTCTTTCAACCAGCATCTCGCCGAGCTCGATAATGTTCGCGTGCAGGTAACGCGTGTGGGTGTTGAGCGTGGCGGCCTGTTTGCAAAGCGCTTCGACTACCCGCGGATGGCAGTGACCGACCGAGACGACGTTGTTATAACAATCGACATATTGCCTGTTGTTAACATCCCAAAGCGAAGTCCCGGCACCCCGCACCAGGTGCAGGGGTTCATCGTAGAAGTTTTGATAAGTGGGGCCGAGAGTGGCCTTGCGTCTCGCCAGCAGGTTCTGCTCATTCATGTGGAAAATCAAACCTGTCGTGTTAATTGATCTCGATCAGGGTATCACCGCCAAGCACCGGCTTGCTCAAATGGATACGCATGCCTTCAGCGGCACAGACACTACGCGCAGGGGCTCGATGAGACTTGAGATACTTCTCGTTTTCTATTTGCACTTCGTCAAGCTCGGTATCGGTGCGATCCGGATCGTGGTGAAACATGACCAGCGTGCCGACCTCGGCGTCGGTAGCGAGCTGGCGCACCTGTGAAATCAGTGAATGCCCCCAGCCATGCTTGTGCGGCAAGTCGTCCTCGGTATATTGCGCATCGTGGATTAATACATCGACGCCATGCAGGTAATTCACCCATTCATCGTAGTTGGTGCTGAGGGCATAGGGTGGGTCGAGTTCGTTGTCGGTAACATAGGCGCAGGTTGCGCCGTTTTCATCTATCTTGTAGGCGACTCCACCTCCGGGATGGTTTAGAGCCTGCTTGACGACATTGATACCTTCGCGTTCGTATAGTTCGCTTTCTATGCCCTTGAATTTCGAAATATGACTAGACGGCAGGTCTTCGGCCTTAACCGGAAACCGGGTGCCGTCCATTTGTTGAAACAGCGTGTCCAGCATCTGGCGCCCGGACTCGAGGTGGACGTAAACGTTGATTACCCGGTCGGGCTGATAAATCGGTTCGAAAAACGGGTAACCCTGAATATGGTCCCAATGGCCGTGTGACAGCAGGATATTGGTGGGAGTTGATTTTTTTGCGAGCTGTTTTCCGAGCAGGCGAATACCGGTGCCGGCATCGAGGACCAGGTCGTTACCGCTTTCGAGCTCGATGTGAACACAGGAGGTGTTACCGCCGTACTTCGCCGTTTGTGGCCCGGGCGCCGCGGTAGAGCCGCGTACGCCGTAAAAGGTGATGATCACTTTATGCCCCTGCTAAAAGGATTTTTCCACATTAGCGGATTTGCCAACAGCGGCTAACTCCGCTTCATCGTCAGGATTTACCATCATCAATCCGAGCAACATAACAATCACCGACAGCCATACCCAGATGTTGTGTTGCTCGGAAAATATAATGATACCCCAGATTACCCCCGAAATCGTCACCGCGTATGCGCATTGACTCGCAAACACCGGGCCCGAGATCTTGATCGAGTAAAAGAACATCGCATACGCAAGTCCGCTGCCAATCGCAATGCCGGCTATCGCAAGCCCAGCATCGCTGGCCAGCCAGGTCCAGGATTCATTGACGCCGAGGTAGATTGCCAGCGGAAACTGAATTAATGCTGCTACCAGGTTGGAACCGAACAACAGTTCACGCACGTCGGTGTGCGGGGCGATACCCTTGCTGATATATACGTTTTCGAATGAATAGAGTAGCGCACAAAGTAAAACCAGCAGAATCCAGAAGCTGGCGTCATCGCTGCTCAATCCCTGGTCGGGAATCACCAGTAACAGGATCGCGATCATACCGAGCACGATACCGGAAAGGCGCCTGGCAACAAGCGATTCAAAGCTTAGTAGCAGCATGATGGCGTAAGTAAACAAGGGCACTGTCGATACCGTAATCGACAGGATGCCTGCAGAGAGATGAGGGGCGGCATTATAGTAAAGCAGGTTTGGAACCGTGATCCCGATCAGGGCCAGCACCACGTAATGACGCAGGTTTTCAAAATTGAAAAGTGTAGTTCTCGAAACCAGGCAAACAACCCCGAAGAACCCCGCGGTTAACACCACCTGCCAGGCGGAAAGGCCGAGCGGATTAGCACCCTCGGCGGTCGCGATCAGCGTCAGTGAAAAAACCAGGCCCCAGATCGCGCCGGCCGCAAGGATCAGGAAATAGGGGAAGAGTCGATGTTCGGTCATGTTCCTGATCGATGAAGCTGTGGCCCTGGGAAAAGCAGATTATAGGTATCAAAACGGCGCGCCGATATGGTTTTCTTTCATCCAGAAAGCCCAAATTCGACCTAATTTTGAAAAAAGCCTTGCAGATAATTGCGCTTCACGGCACATTTCGTATTCGGTTGATTTAATGTTTCATCTAGGAACGCTTTATGAAGGATCACCTCAAGTTTTATATCGACGGTGCATGGGTAGACCCGATCACTCCGGCAACTATCGACGTGATCAATCCCGCGACGGAAAAGGCCTTTACCCAGATCAGCGCCGGCAGTCCCGAAGATGTCGATCGTGCAGTGGTCGCCGCCCGCGAAGCCTTTATCGGTTATTCACAATGGAACGTCCAGCATCGTCTCGAACTGCTGGAGAAAGTCCGCGTTGTTTATAAAGATTATTTTGACGATATCGCACAGGCAATTTCTGATGAAATGGGTGCTCCCGTCGATCTGGCCAGGGGATCACAGGCCAAGCTCGGGGCGGGGCATATAAAAAGCGCAATCAAGGCATTGTTGAATTTCACTTTCGAGAGCACCGAAGAGGATATGATCTTGCGCTACGAGCCGATCGGTGTCTGTGGCATGATCACGCCGTGGAACTGGCCCATGAACCAGGTCGCCGCCAAGGTAATTCCAGCCCTGGCAGCGGGTTGTACCATGATACTCAAACCCAGCGAGGAGTCGCCGCTCGACGCGATGATATTTGCCGAGGTATTGCACACGGCTGGCGTGCCCGCGGGAGTATTTAACCTGGTTAACGGTTATGGCCCGGTGGTAGGAGAAGCGATGTCCCAACACCCCGGCATCGATATGATGTCGTTCACCGGTTCAACCCGTGGAGGTATAGCGGTTGCCAGGGGAGCGGCCGATACTGTCAAGCGCGTCAGCCAGGAGTTGGGCGGCAAGTCCGCTAACATTATCCTGAAGGATATGGAAGTTGCCGGTGCGGTGACCGAAGGCGTGCATTACATGATGGGCAATAGTGGTCAATCCTGCAATGCGCCGACCCGTATGCTGGTGCCGAACGCGGATATGGATGTCGCGATCAAGGCTGCAAAAGAGGCCGCAGAAAGCATCGGTGTCGATGATCCGGCAAAGCATGGTGACCATATCGGCCCGGTGGTCAATCAAGCCCAGTTTGACAAAATCCAGGGACTGATTCAGCAGGGCATCGACGAGGGTGCGACCCTGGTAACCGGCGGCACCGGGAGACCCGAGCATTTACCGACGGGTTACTATGTCAAGCCAACTGTATTTGCCAATGTCGATAATGACATGACGATTGCGCGCGAGGAGATTTTTGGTCCGGTACTTGTGATCATCGGCTACGAAACCGAGGACGAGGCGGTGGAAATTGCCAACGATACGGATTATGGACTGGCGGCTTACGTTTGCTCAACAGAGACGGAGCGCGCCAAGATGGTCGCCCGGCGCCTGCGCGCGGGACAGGTTGCAATCAACTATGTCGGTGGCAACAGCGATACCCCGTTTGGCGGTTACAAGCAGTCGGGGAACGGCCGTGAAAAAGGTAAATGGGGCCTGATGGAGTTCCTCGAGTTGAAGGCTATTACCGGAGCACGCACGGTACCGACTTCCGTTTAAACCGCGATGAGCACAAGCTCCATCCATTTTGATTTCAACCAGCAGCGCGTTTTAGTTACCGGCGGTACCTCGGGCATCGGCGAGGCCTGCGCAACTGCTTTTGCCGAGGCGGGTGCCAGGGTTGTAATTTCAGGACGTAATCATGATCGGGCCTCGGCCATCATGAAGCGTTGCAAAGGTGCTGCGGGCAGCATTGCATTTGTCGCTGGCGATATTTCCAAGCGTAAGGGTGGTAAGTTGATCGTGGCCGAGGCGGCCGGCATTCTCGGTGGTCTCGATGTCGTCGTCAATAGTGCCGGAGTTATTTATCACGCGACAGCTGAAGAAACCACCGATGAGCAGTGGCAGCAAACCATGAAGGTTAACGTCAACGGGGTTTTTTACGTGTGTCGCGCAGCGATTCCGCACTTACGACCCAGCAAGGGCACCATTATCAATATTGCCTCGGATGCTGCACTTTCAGGCAGCCAACACCTCACTGCTTACTGTGCCAGCAAGGGCGCTGTGCTGCAGATGACTCGCGCGATGGCGCTTGACTACGCTCAGGAGGGTATTCGCATCGTGCCGATTTGTCCGGGTGATGTTGATACCCCGATGCTGCGCGGCGAATTTCGCGATCGAGGCCTGGAAACTGATATAGGATTGAGGGAGTCGGCCGAAGCCGTGCCATTGAACCGGATTTGCAGTCCACGGGAAGTTGCCGACATGGTGTTGTTCGCCTGCAGTAATTCTGCGCGTTTTATTACCGGTTATCCGCTGGTCCTCGATGGCGGCAATCGCGCCTGAGGTGCCTGACAATTTTAAAGATAGAGGTGAAATCATGAAAATTATTGTAATTGGCGCTGCTGGCGCAGTCGGAAAAACCACGGTTGATGCGCTCGTATCACGGCATGAAGTCATCGCGGTCGGGCGCAGTAGTGGAGATATCCAGGCGGACATCGAGGACGTCAACAGCATTCGCGCGATGTACCAGCAGACAGGCAAGGTTGATGCGGTAGTCAGTGCAGTTGGTCACGGCCATTTCGGTGCGGTTCACGAAATGACCAGTGAACAATTTATGAAAGGTATCAATCACAAGGTGTTGCCCCAGGTCAACCTCGTGCTGGAAGGATTCGACTACATGAATGATAGTGGTTCCTTCACCCTGACCAGTGGCGTGTTAAACCGGGATCCGATTCGCGGGGGTTCATGTGCGGCCGCGGCCAACGGCGCGCTGGATGGTTTTGTTCTCGGTGCCGCGGTCG
Source organism: Gammaproteobacteria bacterium (assembly GCA_029288195.1). Classification (GTDB taxonomy): domain Bacteria; phylum Pseudomonadota; class Gammaproteobacteria. The sequence goes on from JARFPR010000100.1 coordinate 9,160, forward strand.
ATATGCCGCGCGGTATTCGCATCAACGCGGTGAGCCCTGAAGTACTCGAGGTATCGCGAGAAAAATTCGAGGGTTTTTTCCCCGGCCATGTGCACGTTTCGAACGAGGCCGTGGGCCTGGCATACAGCAAGGCGGTTGAAGGTTGCCTTACCGGCCAGGTGTTCATCGTCGATTGATCCGGGGTGAGATTTAACGGTTCTGATTAAATCTGAGTTTTACCTTTTTCTTCTGCTGACAGATTGATTCCAAGAAAGTCAGCCAGTAACGCGTTAAACAATTGCGGCTTCTCCAGGTGCACGGCGTGTGAGCACCCCGGAACCACGGCTAACTGGGCACCCGCAATTCCTCGCCAGAGTTGTTCCGCTTGACTCCATTGGTAAGCCCGGTCGCTGTCACCCCAGAGCACCAGTGTCGGCGCGGTAATGCCGGGAAGCGATGCTATTCCAGACCAGGCTTCCATTGCAGAAAGGCCAGCCAGACCAGCCTGGAGTGAAGCCTTCACGGCCAGGTCCGCACAAACAGGATACCGTTTCGCGCTTTCTCCATGCAGAAACCAGGTCGCCGCAATGCGCTGTCCGCTTGCCTCAACGCCTTCTTCGTTCAGCCTGCGCCTTGATTCGTCAATGGTTTCAAACCGACCGGGCATTAGCCCGACGGGGCCGGTACCATAGAGCACCAGGCGGTCTATGCGCTCAGCTGCGAGGGCCACCATCTCCTGGACAATCATTCCACCCATCGAGTGGCCTAGCAGGTGGAAGT
>JARFPR010000158.1 GCA_029288195.1 Gammaproteobacteria bacterium
TCGAAACGGGCGTTACTTTCAGAGGTGTAAGCGCCGTCATAGTTAAACGGCCCGTAAAGCGCAAACAGACCGCCGGGTTTCAGGCAGCGCCCGATGCCCTCTATGCAAGCGGCGACCATGGCCGCGTTCATAATATGGAAACTGTTAGCGCTATAGACGAAATCATACTGACGCTCCGGCCAGCCCCCGAGCACATCGAGTTCAATCGGCATGGCCAGGTTTGGCAATCCCGAGGCTTCGATCCTCGCCTTGATGCCGGGCAGGTTGGCGGGCAGATCCGAAGTCTGCCAGGTTACTTCTGGTAACTGGCTGCTGAAGAATACCGCGTGCTGACCGGTGCCACTGCCAATTTCGAGCACATCGCCATTCAGGCGATCCTTGATCGCATCAAAAATAACGGCCTTGTTTTGCTCGGCAGACTCAGCGAAAGGAAGATTCACGACTTTGCATCACGGTTGGCTTTGCGCAAACGCTCAAGTTTTTCCGCGATCTTGATTTCTAGCCCGCGTTCGACGGGATGATAGTATTGGCGGTCGAGCAGAGCCTCGGGTAAATAAGTCTCGCCGGCTGCAAATGCGTCCGCTTCATCGTGGGCATAGCGGTAGTCATCGCCGTAGCCCTGCTCCTCCATGAACCGTGTGGGTGCGTTGCGCAGATGCATTGGTACTTCGAGACTACCCGAATCATGCGCATCCTGCATCGCTTGCTTGTAGGCGCTGTAAAGCGCGTTACTCTTGGCCGCGCAGGCCAGGTAAACAATGCCCTGCGCAATTGCGAGCTCTCCTTCGGGACTGCCAAGGCGCTCGAAAGTCTGCCAACCGTTGAGACACAACTCCAACCCGCGTGGATCGGCGATACCGATATCTTCGACCGCCATGCGTACCACGCGCCTCGCTATATACCTGGGGTCACAGCCTGCGTCGATCATGCGGCAAAACCAGTAAAGCGCGGCATCAGGATCCGAACCACGCACCGATTTGTGCAGCGCCGATATCTGCTCGTAAAAAACGTCGCCACCCTTGTCGAAGCGCCGCGGTCCCTGCTGTGCTATCTCTCCAACCAGGGCCGCATTGATCTGGCTGTCCTCGGCGAGATCGCTGATGATTTCAAGGTATGTCAGTGCCCGCCGCGCGTCGCCATCGGCAACCTGGGCCAGCAGCGCGCAGGCATCGGCATCAATACTGAGGCCGAGTTCCCCCAGCCCCTGCTCACGGTCGTCGAGCGCACGTCGAATCACCTGTTCGATATCTTCGGCCTGGATTGGCTTGAGCACGTAAGTCCGGGTGCGCGATAACAGCGCATTGTTCAGTTCGAACGAAGGATTCTCGGTGGTGGCGCCGACGAACAGAATCGTACCATCCTCGATATGGGGCAGAAACGCATCCTGTTGGGCCTTGTTAAAGCGATGAACCTCGTCGATAAACAGCACCGTGGGACCCTGGAATTGACGCGCCTGTTCGATCGCATCACGTATATCCTTGACCCCCGCGAGTACTGCGGACAAGGTGATAAATCGGGCATCGGAGTATTCGGCAATAAGGCGCGCGATCGTCGTCTTACCGGTTCCCGGGGGACCCCAGAAAATCATCGAGTGCAGCTTGTTGGCCTCGATTGCCTGGCGTAACGGTTTGCCGGGTGCGAGCAGGTGTGACTGGCCAAAAACCTGGTCGAGCTTGCGCGGACGCATGCGATCGGCGAGCGGTTTGAATCCCTTTTCCGCGTTAAACAAATCGTTCATAGACGGCAACGCAAAACGGCCGAAATTTAGCCGCCAACTCCGTACACATCGACGCCATCGGGGGGTACAAACTTGAAGGTAGCCGGGTTATGTACCACGCCAACGCGCAAGTTATCAAACACGATCTGGGTACTCTGGCCGAACTGATCCTGCAATTCCATGGCGCGCAGGTTGCCATCTTCGAGACCGATAAAGATGCGCTGGTACTCGAGATCTTTAGCCTGCGGCTCAAGCTCGATCCAGTACAGAAATTTGCGCTGCCCGACTTCGATGACCTTGAACTGCTGGGTGACATCGGATTCTTTCATCAGGATCATGATCGGTGCGTTAGAAATGCTTGCATCCATCGGTTTGACCGTGACCTGGTCGAGTTCGACATCATACACCCAGAGCTCGCTGCCGTCGGCGATGATACGTTGCTCGAAGGGTTCGGTATAAATCCAGGCAAACTTGCCCGGGCGTTGCAGTGCCAGAGTGCCACTGCTTTGCTGCACGACATTCTTGTCTTCATCGAGTAGCGTCTGTTTGAACTCGGCACTCAGGTTATCCATATTCTTGAGGGCGGTTTTGAGTCTCTGCTCTGCATCCTCGGCCCAGGCCGGCATGGACAGGCTGGAAACAAGTACAATTAAAAGGGCATGGAATTTCATATTCAATCCGCTGGAGGTGGTGGCGCTAGCACTTCCCGGCTACCGTTCGATTGCACCATGGAGACGACACCGGATGCCTCCATTTCTTCAATCATGCGCGCGGCCCGGTTATAGCCGATCTTCAGGCGCCGCTGCACGTAGGAAATCGAAGCCTTGCGAGTTTCGGTAACCACCGCGACAGCCTCGTCATAAAGCGGGTCCGCCTCTTCACCATTGGAATCACGCGGTCCCTCACCCGGCAATACCGCCGCGGATGATTCTTCAAGGACATCGGGAATGTAATTAGGTTCACCCGACTTCTTGATTTCGTTGATAACCGCATGCACCTCGTGATCATCGACAAATGCGCCATGTACGCGTTCGGGCACGCTGGTGCCGGGCGGCAGGTAGAGCATGTCGCCGTGGCCGAGCAGGGTTTCGGCGCCCATCTGGTCGAGTATGGTGCGCGAATCTACCTTGGATGACACCTGGAAAGCGATACGGGTTGGAATATTCGACT
>JARFPR010000195.1 GCA_029288195.1 Gammaproteobacteria bacterium
CAGCAGAATTATGAACAATTGTTAAAAATTTCTCTTAACGGTCTTTTAGGATCAGCGCTAAATCCTTGATTTGAAATACTTTACAGCAATTGACCTGTAAGATCATCGTTCGACTGGTTGATCATACGGTTACATCTGTCCGTTTTTTCAAGTAAATTCCGACTTTCTTTTAATCAACATCCGGTGGAAATAATGACTGTAGCAAGAGTAACTGAAATAACCGCGACATCCAGGAAGAGTTTTGATGACGCAATTAAGCAAGGCATCAAGCGCGCCGACGATACCATTGATGGAATCACCAGCGCGTGGGTGGCGGACCAGCAAGTCTCGGTCAAAAATGGGGCTGTCGCAGAATACACTGTACGTATGAAAGTTACGTTCGTACTAAAAGCCAGGCGCGCCAAAGCCCGTAAAAAATAGTTTGCGTTATCAGCCCCGTAACCGATACGGGCGGGTGCTGTATGAAACGAAACTACCAGGGCAATTGTAACCAAAGCGAGGCCTTCGTTAATCCAAACATATGTCGGCCTCGAAAAAATATTATTCAAGAGGATAAAAACTATGGGCTTATTTGATTTCGCCAAAGACATGGGTAAAAAGATATTCGGTGGCGGGGATGACCCAGCCGAGAAAATTAAGGAAAGCATTGAAGAGAACAACCCCGGCATTACCGATCTCGGTGTTGGCTATGACGAGGGCCTCGTTGGCCTGAGTGGTAAGGCCGACTCTGCGGATGCTGTTGAAAAAGCAGTATTGATCGCGGGCAATGTGAAGGGTGTAACCGAGGTTAATATAGATAACATGGAAGCGCCTGAACCCGCTCCCGAGGTCGAGTACTACACGATTGTCAGCGGAGACAGCCTCTCCAGGATCGCCAAGAAATTTTACGGCAATGCAATGGACTATCCAAAGTTGTTCGATGCCAATCGCGAGGTTATCAAGGACCCAGACCTGATCTACCCTGGGCAGAAAATACGAATCCCGCCAAAATCCTGGTAGGTTCTTACCTCGAAAAATCAGCCGGTATCTGTATTGATCGAGGCCAGGGCAGGGTGTCTTGCCCTGGCCTCCATTCTCCTGGTTGCGGCCAGAATATCTCTGAGTGGATCAGGGGATAGAAACTGGCAATCGACGAAACTACGGTAAATGTTAATAACTGTTAAACATCGTCACAAGCTATTGTAGTTCGAGCCAAGTCTTATTACTGTTGCCTAGTTGAGTGACTCAATCTGTTTGGCTCATAAACTTTAAATAAATTGTCGCCGGAGGAAAAAATGAAATCGGCTAAAAAGAGTAAATCTATGGGAATTTTGAAAAGACTGGCGTGTCTGCTGGCGTTGACCGGCATATTCCATGCCCCGTTGCAGGCTCACAATGGACCTGATGATGGGTACGCCCATGATAAAAATGGCAAGTTAGTTCTCGATAGCCGCGGGGATTGCATAAAAACCAGTCGCTGGACGGCCGAAACCGCGATACCGAAATGTGAAGGTATCATGGAAGCGAAAGTTACCGATGCCGATCAGGACGGCGTTGCCGATAATGGCGATAAATGCCCCGGCACTCCGGCTGGCGTCATGGTCGATGCGACGGGCTGCGCAAAGGATTCGGATAAGGATGGAGTTATCGATTCGGCTGACAATTGTCCCGGTACAGCATCCGGTGTGGCAGTAGATAATTCAGGCTGTAAATTGGTTATCGCAGCTACTGCGCCTAAAGACTCCGACAACGACGGTATCGCAGACCTGAGCGATCAATGTCCCGATACCAAAGCGGGTGCAAATGTTGACTCCAGGGGCTGTGAGCTGAAGCAATCATTCGTGCTTGAAGGTGTTAATTTTGTAACCGGCTCAGATGAAATAACCGGGGCATCTATGAGCGTGCTGGACGATGTCGCCGAAACGCTGATCAGGAACGGTGATATCAATGTGGAAGTGAGGGGATATACCGACGACAGAGGCGCAGCGGATTTCAACCAGTCCCTGTCTCAAAAACGGGCTGAATCTGTCAGGGCATACCTGCAGTCGTCTGGTGTGGCAGCTGGCCGCATGCAAGCTAAGGGTTATGGCGAATTTGATCCCATTGGGGACAATTCGACCTCTGCAGGTCGTGCCATGAACCGACGCGTGCAACTCCATATAATCGAGTAGGTTATGACATGGGTCAATGTGGTGCCAGGGAGTTTAAAATACCCTGGCACCATTATATTTAGCGCGACTGTAATTAATTGATCCGCCTAGATAAAGAACCTGTCGATCGGGCGGGTTCTTCGTCAATTTTGAGACTTCCTGAACAGCTGGTGTAATTTTTAATTGCCTGGAAGAGCGATATGAATATTAACATCAAGGATTTTCGTGTGCCGCCAAATGGGGGCGTGAAGCTGGATGCATGGCCAACCCGGGTGGAGCCGCTCTACCAGTCGAAGCGTGAATACAAGAAACTTCTGAAAGCGCAGATTGCCGAACTTAGGGAACAACAACAACTTCACTATGCAGACGATCGCCATGCATTGCTGCTTATTTTCCAGGCCATGGACGCAGCCGGCAAGGATGGTGCGATTAAGCACGTGATGTCGGGTATTAACCCGCAGGGTTGCCAGGTATTCAGCTTTAAACGCCCGAGTGCAATGGAGCTGGATCACGACTTTCTCTGGCGTACTACGCAGTGTTTGCCAGAACGCGGACGTATCGGCATCTTCAATCGATCCTATTACGAAGAAGTTCTGGTGGTACGGGTACACCCGGAAATTCTGCGTAACCAGAAGATACCGGACGACCTGGTTGATCCGGATACTATCTGGCAGCAGCGTTATCGATCTATTACTGACCTGGAAGATCACCTGCATCGCAACGGCACCCGCGTGATTAAATTTTTTCTTCACCTGTCAGAAGAAGAACAGTGCAAGCGCTTCCTCGCGCGTATCGATGACCCCGGCAAAAACTGGAAATTCAGTGCTGCCGATATAGAAGAGAGAAAATTCTGGCCGCAATACATGCAAGCCTACCAAGCCTGTCTGAATGCGACGAGCACGGTGAGCGCCCCATGGTTTGTTGTGCCTGCTGATGACAAGAAGAACGCGCGCTTACTCATATCCAGCATTATTCTTGATACGTATAAATCACTCGAAATGAGCTATCCCGTTACGGATGCGCAACGTCGCGCAGAACTGCTGCTAGTCCGTGAGCAGTTGCTGGCACAAGAGTAAACAGGAAAATCCGATGGGAATTTTTACCAAACTCTATACAGAGCAAGAGTCTGTTTTTGTGCAAGGTAACGGGCAATACGAATTGGAAGTGATCAGTGAACCACGCCGCCAACAATATCTTGAAGCGCTTTGTGGAGGCTACTCGATAAAAGGTAGCAAACAGGAAGTAATGGCAAAGTTACATTATGAAAACTGTAATCCTTCCGATAAATATTCGATAAGGGTTGTAGTGAACGGCGGAACGGTCGGTTACCTGCTTCCTGACGAGGCACGCTCATACAGGAAGAAGATTGAAAAAGCGGGACAGGACGGAATAATTGTCTCCTGTAAAGCCAGAATTGTCGGTGGTAAGAAAGCCTGGCTTTCCAAAAAAACAGATTTTAAAGTCTGGATTGATTTACCAATCGAGAAATTGTAGAAAACGATTCCGGGGGCAGTATACCTGTTGACTGATTGTCGTTTTTGAACCCGGTATACGGCCTCCTTAATTTTATTGGGCAGCTGCTTCCAGGTTGAGCAGGGCGGGCACGTCAATTGGCTTGTATATTTTTTAATTCTTGCCAGGCCGAGGGGTTTTCTCGGCTTTGCTGTCACGATCGATTTGGATTTCCCAGCCAGGTATTCCGTGATAAGTTTTTACCAGGGAATACTATTACCGTCATACTCGATGAAATGGCCGCTTTGTGCGAGTCCTGCAGTCTGAAGAATGCCTTTTAACCCGGAGACACTTTCACCCGTGCTGATTTCCGCATTGGGCCCACCCATCTCCGTTTGTACCCAGCCCGGGTGCAGGCTTATGACGCTGATGCCGCGGTCGGCGAGGTCAATCGAAAGACTCTTGACAACCTGGTTTACGGCCGTCTTGGAGCTGCGGTAGATGTAGCTGCCGCCGCTGCTGTTGTCAGCAATACTGCCGACCTTGCTGCTGATAATCGCCACCAGTTTTTGCTGGCTGGCCGCCACCTGTTTTACGAACTCCTGTACCAGCATGAGCGGTGCGATCGTATTGACCTCGAGCACCTGCCGCCATTCCTGCGCGTCGATATCGCCAAAACCGGTCCCCTTGGAACCATAGATGCCCGCATTGCTTAACAGGATATCGATCGGCCTGTTTCCAAGCTGGTCTGCGAGGGCTGCCATCTGTTCGTAATTGGTGACATCGAGTGCCTGTATTTCTATAGCAAGACCCTTGTCGCTGAGTGCCTGCAATTCCCCGGCATCGGCGGGGTTTCGGCAACAGGCGAGCACCTGCCACCCATCTTCCGCGAACTGCTCGCTTAGCTCAAGACCAATGCCGCGATTGGCACCGGTGATCAAAATGGTTGGATTTGTCATATGGGTATCCCCTGTTATCTATGATTTATAGCGATTATTGTTGCCGCAATTGTGAAACCAGGCGCCAACGATTTTCAGGTTGGCCGTCTAAGCGGTATACTGTGCCAATAATTATCCAAATAACAATAACATTGGGTAATTGCAAAAGGTAATAACGGTCGATTGGTCAGGGTAGGGGCAGCGTTATGAAATTGATTAGCACTATAGTATCCACTTTGTTTTTTCTGACAATTTCCCAGGTGTTTGCGGCCGATGAGGTCAAAACCGTCAACATCGGTGCCGCGGAAGTTTTCTACGAATACCAGCCAACTGAAACGGATGTGGCCACATTGACGTTGATTGCGCAGGTTGCCGAAACCAACGATTCGCTGCGGGGATTGAAAAATACCGATCGGCGCCGCTTGCGCAAGCTCGGGCAATTGATCTACCAGTGCAAGCTGGTGCTTTACAAGTCCGGTAAAAGCAAGCTCACGGCTGACGGCAAGGCCCCGGTCCTGATCTCCAAGAACTACAGCCTGTTTACCGGCGTGGATCTGCCCCTGGCCGCCGATGAACGCGTGGGCATCCAGGCCGAGGCACTGCAAGCCGTCGATGTTGACAGCCTGTTCAGCCCCAGCCTGGGGGGTAAGGATACGCTAAGGAAGACCTGGGAAACCCTGGGTCAGGATTCTGCACTCAACCTGAAGCATTTTAATGTCAATGTTTTGCAGGAAACCGATTTTATCGAGACCTCCGAAAGTGTCGATATCATTGCGCGCTTCCCCGTATTCCAGGTGAAAAAACCCGTGTCTCAGTGGATTTATAACTTTAATCTGAAAGACTTCAAACAGGCGATAAACCATATCGATGAAAACTGCACACCGCTCAAGTTCAGGGAGATGATCGAGCAGAAAACCTAACAGTCGGCACTGCCGCCTGAAATCCCGATCGGGACCTGATGCAGTCAAGATCCCGGTCCAGTCCCTTTCCCCTCGAAATCTTAAAAATTCGACTTAAGAAAATGCCCTAAGGGGCCGATATTACCCGTAGCGCCCGTATGGGCCCCGAAAATACATGTGTATGTAAACAGAAGTGGGGACGCTGTCTCCTAACTTCGAAGCAATATTCGTGGGTATCGACTTGACGATCAATTTTTATAACTGGAAGTCCCGAATCCCCGTGCTGATAGCAACTCTGTTGCTGGTTATTTCTGACGGTGTTCTGGCGTCTACTTCTACAATTCAGCTGAATGAAGACGAGAAACGATGGTTAAGCGAGCATCAGTCGATTCGTCTCGCGGTAGATATCGACTGGTCGCCTTTCGAATACATCGATGACGACAACCAGTATGTTGGCATGGCCGCCGAATATATTGCGCTGGTAGGCCAAAAGCTTGGTATCGAGTTCGAAGTCGAGAAAGAAAAGCCGTGGTCCGAGGCCGTCGCGGCCGTAAAAAGTGGCGAACTCGATATGTATTCCTGCGTGGTATCAACTGTCCAGCGTCGTGAGTACGTCAACTTCACCGAGCCGTACCTGTCGTTTCCCATGGTCATTGTTACCAGTGACCAGGTTGCCTATGTTAATGGCCTCAAAGACCTTAGGAACGAAACAGTTGCCGTGGTGCGCGGGTATGCCACCCAGGATCTGCTGGAAAAAAATCACCCTGAACTCGAGCTCTACCTGGCCGACAACGTGGCTGACGCCCTGGAAAAACTTTCTGTCGGCAAGGTCTACGCCTATATCGGGAACATCGCCACCGTCAGCCATGTGATAAAACGAGATGGCCTAACCAACATCAAGATATCCGGTGAAACACCCTATAACTATGAATTGTCGATGGGAGTCAGAAAAGATTGGCCCGAACTCATGCCTATTCTGCAAAAGGCGCTCGACTCGATCACCGAACAGGAGCATGACCAGATCTATCGCAACTGGATCAAGCTTCGTTACGAGCATGGTTATGACTACCACCTGCTGGCGGAAATACTGACAGGCGTGTTCCTGATTATCATGATCATCCTGGTCTGGAACCGACGCCTATCGAGCGAAGTCCGTAAACGTGTCGAAACCGAAAAGTTACTCAATGAGGCACATCGACAACTCGAGCAGACTAACAGGCAATTAGTCGATTATGTCGACATCGTCGACAAGTACGTTATTACCTCAACCACTGACAGCAAGGGAATAATCACCTCTACCAGTGATGCGTTCTGCGAGATATCGGGTTACAGCCAGCAGGAACTCATTGGTAACGACCACAGTATCGTCCGCCACCAGGATATGCCCGCATCGATTTACCAGGACTTGTGGCGCTCTATCACGAGTGGAAAAACATGGCAGGGGGAAATTAAAAACAGGAAGAAGAATGGTGACTACTACTGGGTCCAGGCTTATATATCTCCAGTCTGCGATGAGCAGGGAAATATCACCGGTTATACTGCGATTCGGGAAGACATTACCAATAAAAAGCTTGCCGAGGAACTGTCTATCACTGACGAGTTGACCTCGTTATTTAATCGTCGCCACTTCAACAACTTGTTCCCGCAGGAACTGGCGCGTGCCGAACGAGAAAAGAAGACCATTGTTCTAATGATTATCGATGTCGATTACTTCAAGCCCTACAATGATAATTACGGTCACCAACAGGGTGATAATGCATTGCAAGCTGTTTCCGCTGCAATCAAAAGCAGCTTGCGACGCGCGGGTGATTTTGCTTTTCGCATCGGGGGTGAAGAATTCGGGGCCATTGTCACGGTCGACAATAGCGACGCCGCCTGTGCGATTGCTGAAAAACTACGCAAAGCGGTTGCGGACCTGGGAGTTGAGCACGCTTACAGCGAAGTCGCAGCTCACCTCACGGTCTCAATCGGCATGGAAATACATCAGTGTGATGGTTCGCAATCAGCAGATATGGACCTGATATACCGGTTGGCGGATGATGCCCTTTACCAGGCCAAGGAAAATGGTCGAAACCAGGTGGCGAGCAGCTGTATCGAAGGCTGGCAAGCTACGATTAACGAATAAAAGTCTTCTTTCCGGGCGATAAACAATAAGTCAATAATCGGGTTATTACGAGATTGATACGACCCGAAAGTCAGTATGACCCGGGATTATCAAGCAAAAAGAAAAATTTCCTGTACATAATCAATCATGTACTACACTATATTGAGAATTCAGGTTAAGTATTCCCTGGGGTGAGAACGCTAATCGTCGCAGCTATTCTCAACGATTTTAATTTAGGAGTTTGATATGACGAAATATATCGCTATTGCTGTTTTGTCTTTGGCATTGTTAATACCTGCTACGAGTAACGCGAGCCGGTATGATTTTGGAGATGAACGATCAGGAGCACTGCTTCCTGGCAAGGTATATCTCGGAGTCCAAGTGGGGCAATTATCAATCGAAGCAGATACATCGGGCTCCGACCCAGTAGAAATGGATCATGTCGGGTTTACGTTTGGTGGGGATATAAATAGTTTTCTTGGGCTGGAATTTGCCTATAGCCAAACGGTTTCGGATGAGAGGGAGGGTGTTGAGAGAGGGGCAACCAATACTATGGGGCTGTTTTTGGTGGGTAGAACCCAGGGTGATGATGTCTATTTCAAAGGAAGAGCGGGATATACCATTGTAAACCAGGAGTTCGATCTCGTGAGCACGAGCTTCGACGATAATGTCTACGGCATCGCTTATGGCTTAGGGGCAGGTATAAAAGTGGGGGATACACTCGCTTTAGAAATCGAATATACGATTTTCCCAGAAACTGACGAATACGATAAGCTTGGCAGTGCTTTTGGTGTCGATTTTGACACTGAATTTGTTACCCTCGGGTTGGTGTGGGCAATCGAATAATAGCCAGGTTTCAAGTTCTCCCGATCTAGAAGCTATTTCGCAGTGCAATCGCAGCTCCGCTGCCTCATCGATGACACGCAATCCATCATAACTATGGATGCGATCTTCAACCTGTAATCAAATCCAATTTAGCACCCGGTTAAATGTTTAGTGGTGGTTCAGTTTGGGTCGCTGAAGTTTGTTTTGTGAACAAGGACTCTTTAAAATATCTGCAAGCCTGAGATACTTAGCATTTGCTAATGCATCAAAACGACCTCGTATTACAGGTGGAGCAAAAAAACAGATGTTTAGCGAGTCACATAAAGCCTGCCTCCCCGGTATGCTTCTTCTATGTGGTGCTTTTACAAGCCCCGACTCTGTCGGGCGTGATGCCGACTTAAATTATGCCTGCAAGAAAGATGGCGTTGCGCGCTATGTCGAGGTTGTAACAGAACCCGGATTCGCCTGTCGCGTAAAGTATACCAAGCCTTCCGTTACGACCTTCCCCTGGAATGCCCGCAATGAGGCAGATTATTGTCAACCCAGGGCCGCCGGACTGGTTGAAAAACTGAGTGTTGCAGGATGGCAGTGCGACGCGGTCGAGGAAGAAAGTCCAGACCCGTCCACCGGGAATGCGGTACCAATGCAGTCGACCGAGGATGCCGTACCAATGCAGTCGATCGAGGATGCCGTACCAATGCAGTCGACCGAGGATGTCGTGCCAATGCAGTCGATCGAGGATGGCGAACCGATACTGCCTGGCGATGATGCAGAGCCGATACCGTCGACCGCGGCGGCAGAGCTCGTACCATCGACTGAGGACGCTGCGTTAAAGCTTTCGGCCGAGGACCTGAGATCGATCTTGCAGGCGCAAATTGAACGCTACGGCCGTTATATCGAAAGCTACCAGGTGGTCGGCAAGACCTGCTACTTCTATCCAACCGAAGCTCAATTCGGCAACCTGTGTGGCGACGCGCGCGAGGAAGCGGCTATCGTTTACACCTGTGAAGTTGACGCTGGGGGGTGGGATCAAAACCTGGCCGTTTTTCTTGAAATCGAGGCAGAGCCGCTGGTCACCGAGGTGGGTCGTAGCGGGTTTCGGCAGGTAAGTTCCTATCATATTGAGAAAGACCAGCTAATGATGGAAACGGAAGAGATCGACGCCCTTGATAGTTCAACAGGTACTCAATACCCGGTGAAGAAATCAGCCATACAGTGTCGATATTCTGGTGCTACCGATTGGGAGCTGTTCGAGCAAAAGTAAATGTACTGTTACCAACCCTGGCCAATATCACCGTCGACGATCCTCGCCCTTGCGCCGGTCTGGCAGAATTGCGCTGTTGCGGACCTGGGCGCGGCGCAGGCCTACCGCACGTCGATCCACCACCAGGCGACGTGATGGAGTCTCAACCGCCGCGTCATTTTCGGCTATTAGATAAGTTGAAACGCCGGCGCTGGCGAGGGCCTGTTTGAAGGAATCCGCCGTCGCGGCGTCCATACTCTTACCCAGCATGATGGCTTGCCCGCTGTTTAAATCGGCCTGGATGTCGTCATCGAACTCGAACAGACCCTTGAGCGTGCGATGCGCCTCTTCCTGGTCGTAGCCGGGTTCTATTTCGCCCTCGAAGATTAGATTGAAACGTGTTGCGCTCATTCGTTTATCTCTAAATTCATCGTTTATTAATAGCATATTCTGGGATAACCGCTAGTCGTTTACGGGGACGAATATCATCCCCGCGGTGACTTCTTTTAACCGGTGATTTTGGTCGAACGTATAATATCGAACGACATTCGCTTCACGTTTAAGCGAATTCCTCGAAGGCGTCGATTGCGGTGCGGTCGTAGCCGAGGCTCGCGGTCAGCAGCTGCTGCGTATAAGGCATGGTCGAACTGTGCTCGCGCAATTGCTGTACGCTCATGGTTTCGACGACCGCACCGTTCTGCATCACCGAAAGGGATTCGCACATGTGTGCGACCACGGCGAGGTTGTGACTCACCAGGATGTAGGTCAGACCATGTTCACGCTTGAGGCGCATCAAAAGGTTGAGCACTTCGGCCTGCACCGAAACATCCAGCGCCGAAGTGGGCTCGTCGAGCAGGATAATTTCCGGGCTGGTGATCAGCGCACGCGCTACCGAGACCCGCTGGCGCTGCCCGCCGGATATCTGGTGCGGATAGCGAAACCGGAACGAGGCATCGAGCCCGACTTCTTCGAGTGCATGCACCACGCGCTGCTCGATCCGGTCAAGTTTATGCACCCGGGCCGGTTCGCTTAAAATCGTATCGACGGTATGACGCGGATGTAGTGAACCGAACGGGTCCTGGAAAACCATTTGTACCCGTCGCCGGAACGATTGCGAGCGATGCCGCAGCAGCGTTTCTTCGGCGACGGTCATTTCGCCGCTAACCCGGGCCAATCGCTCGAGTATCCCGGCCAGCGCCCGCAGCACGGTAGTCTTGCCCGAGCCGGACTCACCGACCAGGCCGTAGGATTGGCCTTTTTCCACGCTGAGCGAAACGTCGCGTACGGCGTGAAACACCTTCCTGCCATGGCCGAAGACCACGTCCAGACCCTGGATATCGATCACCGTGTCGCCCCGGGTGGTGTCAGCCAGGAGGGGTCGCGTTTTAAAACAGGTAGCTCATCCTGTCCGCCATCCAGGCGTGGCAGGCAATTGACCAAGCCCCGGGTGTAGGGGTGTTGGGCCTGCTCGAGTTCGGCCGCGGTGCATTCTTCGACCACCCGCCCGTCGTACATAATCAGGATGCGGTCACAGAAAGACGCAATCAGGTTTAAATCATGACTAATAAAAATAAGACCCATGCCACGCTCCCTGATCATATCATCGAGTACCGCCAGTACCTGCAATTGCACGGTGACATCAAGCGCCGAGGTAGGTTCATCGGCAATGATGATGTCGGGTTCGGGGATCATCATCATCGCGATCATGATGCGCTGACCCATGCCCCCGGAGACCTCGTGTGGATAGGCCTTGTACACCCGTTCCGGTTCACGGATCTTTACTGCGCGCAGCATCTCGTAGGTGCGCTCACGTGCCACGCGCTTCGAGGTGCGATTATGAATCAGCAGTGCCTCTTCGATCTGGGAGCCAACTGTCATAACCGGGTTCAGCGAATACTTCGGGTCCTGCATGATCATCGAGATGCCGCCGCCGCGGATCTGGCGCATGGTGCGCTCACTCGCGTTCAGCAGGTTGGTGCCCTTGAATTCAAGGCGTCGGGCACCAACCGTTCCGCCGGTCGCGGTCAGGCCGAGAATTGCGCGCCCAGTTTGTGATTTTCCGGAGCCGGATTCGCCGACGATACCCAGCTTTTCGTGCCCCAGATCGAAGCTGACACCGCTGACCGCGCGCACCAGTCCAGTGGGGGTGTTATAGGTAACGTGCAGGTCTTCGACGCTTAGCAGTTTTGAATCGGACATTTGCTAGTTTCCGCTCTTCGGATCGAACACGTCCCTGAGGCCGTCACCGAGCAGGTTGAAGCCCAGGCTTACGACGAGAATGGCGATGCCGGGAATGGTTGGCACCCACCATTGGTCGATCAGGTATTGCCGACCGAGCGAAATCATCGCGCCCCATTCGGGTGTCGGAGGCTGCGCCCCGAGGCCGAGAAATCCTAGCCCGGCCGCGGTCAGGATGATGCCGGCCATGTCGAGCGTAAGGCGAACGGTGACCGAGGACATACACAGCGGGGTGACATGACGGGCCAGAATGCCGACGGTGCTGATGCCCTGCATCTGCGCCGCAAGGATGAATTCGCTGTTGCGAATCGTCAACGCCTCGGCACGGGCGATGCGTGCAAACGGCGACCAGGTCGTCAGGGCGATCGCCAGTACCGCGTTTTCGAGACCGCGACCCAGTACGGCCACCAGCGCCATCGCCAGGATCAGGCGTGGGAAGGCGAGGAAGATATCGGTCAGGCGCATTAAAACAGTATCCACCCAGCCGCCCATGTAACCGGCGACGGTCCCAATCAGCAGCCCGATCGGGACCACGATGATCGATACCAGCGCAACGATATACAGCGTAATCCGCGAGCCCCAGATAATCCGGTCAAAAATATCGCGTCCAAGCTCATCGGTGCCAAACCAGTGTTGGCTACTGGGTGGCTTCAGGCGATTGGCGAGATCGAGCTCGAGTCCGTTTGATGTCGTGATCCAGGGCGCCAGTGCGGCGACGACTACCAGTCCCAGGATAATCAAAAGTCCAATCATGGCGATCGGGTTACGCTTGAAGTCAAGCCAGCCGATAAACACCCGCTGGCATCGGGCCTGCAGTTTCGATGTCGGGATCTCGGCCAGCAACCAGCCGCGCAGTGTTGCTTCGGTCGTCATTTGCGAATTCTCGGATCGACGAGGCGATACAGCAGATCGGATAACATGTTGATGCCGACGAAACAGGCCCCGACCACGATGGTGCCACCCAACACTGCATTCATGTCGTTGTTAAACAGCGAATTGGTGATGTACTGGCCAATGCCGGGCCACGAGAAAACCGTTTCGGTAAGCACTGAGCCTTCCAGCAACGAGGCATAGGTCAAACCAATGATGGTAATGAGCTGTACCAGCACGTTACGAAACGCGTGCCCCCAGATTACTTTGTACTCGGGCATACCCTTGACCCTTGCGGTCAGTATATATTCCTGGCTGAGCTGGTCGAGCATGAAGCTGCGTGTCATGCGCGCAATGTAGGCGAGCGCGAAGGTGCCGAGGATCATGGCGGGCAGGACCAGGTGCGACAGCGCATTATGAAAAATATCCCATTCGCCGGACATGGCGGCATCGACCATCAGGATACCGGTTGCCGGTTCCACGATTCCGTCGTAAAAAACGTCGAGCCGGCCGGGCCCGGCAACCCAGCCGAGATTGGCATAGAACACCAGCAGTGCCACCATGCCGAGCCAGAATATCGGCGCTGAATATCCAACCAGGCTGATCACGCGCACGATGTGATCCGGCCATCGACCCTGGTGTACTGCCGCCAGCACACCCATCGGGATGCCGACAAATATGCCGAGCAAGGTGGCGACGGTGGCCAGTTCGAGAGTCGCAGGGAAGAACCGGATTATATCGTCCAGCACCGGTTGCGCCGTCATGATCGAGGTGCCGAGGTCGCCCTCGACCAGTTGTTCGAGATAGCGCAGGTACTGGATATAAACCGGCTTGTCGAGTCCGAGCTGCAGGTAAACCTGGTCGTAAACTTCCTGCGAGGCGCGATCACCGACGATGGCGAGTACCGGGTCGGCCGGCATCATGCGACCAATCACGAAGGTGATTGCGGTCAGGCCGATGAAGGTCAGCAGCAGGCTGGTAAAAACACCCAGGATGCTGGTCAACTTCGACTGCAGGGCCAGGCCGGTCCCTGCAGTCGGTTGACCGCCGGCAGTGGATGCCACTACTGCTTGGTTACATTGCGGTAAAACACGAGGTCAAAGTTTGAACCTGAAACAAAACCCTGCAGGCTTTTGCGGCGAGCCACCTGCTCGTTTTGCTGAAACATGATCACGAACGGGCCTGTCTTTTGCAGCTTGGCCTGCAGTTCGAGGTACTGATCTCTGCGCTTGTTCAAATCGAGCTCATTGCGGGCCTTGACGGCCAGCATGTTACTTGATTCGTCTGCCCAGGCATTGCGCCAGGCCAGTACGCCGGTCAGTTTCGCTTCCAGGCGATTATCCGGATTGTGGGCGAAGGCATCGGCGTTGGAATGCGGATCTACATAGTCCGGTGACCAACGGGCGAGAATAATGTCGTGCTCGCGCGCGCGGTATTTCGGCCACAGGGTCTTGCCTTCCAGGGTCACGATATTAGCCTTGATGCCGCCCTGCGCCAGGTTGGCCTGAACCGCCTGGGCAATCTCCGGGAACGGGGAGTTGGTCAGGGTATGAATGGTCAGCTCGAAACCATCACCGTGTCCGGCTGCCTGCAGCAGAGACTTGGCCTTGGCGACATCCTGCTGGTAAGGCGTTTCTTCGAGCGCTCCCCACAAGCCGCCCGGCCAGAATGCCTGGTGTACGACAAATTGACCGGCGAGGAACGAGTTGGCCATGCTTTCATAGTCAACCAGGTTACGTATTGCCTGGACCACCTCGGTTTTGCCGAGGATCGGGTGCCCCGCATTGGCGGCCATGTAGACGATAGTGCCCTTCGGATAGCCATCGATCGCAATGTCGGAATTATCCATCACGCCTTTAACCTGGTCCGGGGTCAGGTTACGCGCCATGTCGATATCGGCTTTCTCCAGCAGCAGTCGCTGCGACGAGGGTTCCGATACGTGGCGCAGGATAACCCGTTTCATACCCGGCGCACCGTGGCGGTAACTGGTGTTGGCTTCGAGCGTAACGATCTCGTTGGCTTTCCAGGTCTTGAGGCTGAAGGCGCCGGACCCGGCACTGTTGGACTTGAGCCAGTCGTAGCCGAGGTCACCATCCTTTTCGTGGCTCATGACCAGTTCCTTGTCGATCACCGAAGCGACACCGGCGGACATTGCATTCAACACCAGGCCGGGGGAAAACTCTTCGGTAATGGTAATCTGCACGTGGTTGTCATCGGTGGCCTTGACCAGCTCATCGACGTTTTCTGTGGTCCAGCCGAACTGGGTGATGATAAAAGCAGGTGTCTTGTTGAGCTTGACGACACGCTGCAACGACCAGGCGACATCTTCGGCCCGCACCGGGTTGCCGGAATGAAACTTGAGCCCCGGGCGAATCTTGAAGGTGATAGTGCTGCCCTTGTTGCTGACCTCCCAGCTCTCGGCCACACCGCCGACCAGGGTTTGCAGGTCTTCGGGTTCGAACATCATGATTCGATCATAGACGTTGGCGATAATCTCACCGGTGGTGAGCTCGAATACTTCAGCCGGATCCATGGT
>JARFPR010000239.1 GCA_029288195.1 Gammaproteobacteria bacterium
CTTACAGTTTTTCCCGGATACGCGCTGCTTTACCGGTGCGCCCCCGCAGGTAATACAACTTCGCGCGTCGCACCTTGCCACGTCGCTTAACCTTGATTTCGGCAATCATCGGACTATGGGTCTGGAAAACACGTTCCACGCCCTCACCATGAGAAATCTTGCGTACCGTGAAGGCCGAGTTAATGCCGCGATTGCGTTTGGCGATAACAACGCCTTCGTAGGCCTGCAGACGCTCACGCGTACCTTCCTTCACGCGTACCTGGACAATCACGGTATCCCCGGGCGAAAACGCGGGAACATCGGATTTCATCTGTTCCGCATCGAGTTGTGCAATTATGTTGCTCATGTCAATTCCTCAAAATACTCAATTTCAACGCGGCATTTTTACCGCTTCCGAGTCCGCTCATGCTCGGCAATAAATTCGTCCAGCAAGGCCTGCTGCCTGGTATCAAGCCTGACCTGCTCCAGTAATTCCGGCCGTCGTTGCCAGGTGCGTCCGAGTGACTGTCGTTCACGCCAGTCCTCGATTTCACGGTGATTACCGTTCATCAACACGCCGGGAACACGTTCACCAAGGTATTCCTCTGGCCGCGTATAGTGCGGATAATCCAGCAAACCCTGGCTAAACGAATCCTGTTGTGCCGAATCGTCATGCCCGAGGGCACCCGGGATCAGCCGGGTCATACCGTCGATGCAAACCATCGCTGCCAGCTCACCCCCACTGATGACATAGTCACCAATGGACCATTCTTCGTCCACTTCCTGCTGGATTAGACGCTCGTCGATACCTTCGTAACGACCACATAAAAAAATGACCGACCCGAGATCCACCTGCTGCGCCAGTTTTTCCTGGGTCAGCAACTGTCCCTGCGGGCTGAGATACACCAGGCGCGCATCGCGACTCTGTTCTCGCACTGCATGAATTGCGTCCTGCAGCGGTTGCACCTTCATTAACATTCCGGGGCCCCCACCATAAGGTCGATCATCGACCGTGCGGTGCCTATCCCGGGTATATTCTCGCGGATTCCAGCAGTGTAGCTCGAGCAATTTCTGCTCAGCGGCACGGCCGACAATCCCGCAACCTATCACCTGTTCGACCAGCTCGGGAAACAGCGTGATTACATCAACTCGCATTTTAATACTCGGTCGACCAGTCAACCACCAGGCGTCGGTTTACGAGATCGACCTCCCTGACAATATGCTCAACTACGAATGGTATCAGGCGTTCACGTTCGCCTTTTAAGACCATTACATCGTCGGCCCCGGTTTCCATCATCGAGGCAATCTCTCCGAGCGGATCGCCCTGCAAGGTTTCCACCGACAGCCCAATCAAATCGGACCAGTAGTATTCTCCGGCTTCCAGCCTGGGTAATTGCTCCGGTTTTATAAAAATCCGGCAACCGGTTAACGCATCAGCCTGGGTTCGGTCCTCGATCCCTTCGATGCAGGCAACCACGTTCTTACCCTGCAAACGCCCGCTCACGGCTACTGATTTAAGTTCATCTCCCTGTTCTAATAGCCAGGGGCCGTAACCTACTATGTTCTCGCGTGGGCTGGTATTTGAAAACACCCTGACCCAGCCTTTTAGTCCCTGCGAACCCAGGATATGCCCAACACAGATAAAATCATCATCGTGTTGGCTCATGCCCGGTTAAGCCGCAGCCTTGCGCGCTCCCTTGATCAAATGGGCAACGCGTTCACTGGGCTTCGCGCCCTTGGACATCCAGTAATCGATACGAGTATCATCAAGACGCAGTTCCTGTTCCTGGCCACGGGCCTGAGGATTGAAGAAACCGACGCGCTCGATATAGCGGCCATCTCTCGGGCAACGGCTATCGCTTACCACAACGTGGTAAAACGGGCGTCTTTTAGAGCCGCCGCGTGCCAATCGAATTGAAACCATAAAAAATCTCCAATAACCATCGACCCCAGAGAGC
>JARFPR010000248.1 GCA_029288195.1 Gammaproteobacteria bacterium
CGCACACCGGTTGGCGGTGCCTTGTGTTTCCCCCACGGCGTACATCCTTTACATTGCATGCATGCCTCCCAGGAAATCACAGCGGGAACAAAATACATTATCCGCTCTGACATCCTGTTTGATCTGTAGTGTCGTCGGCAAACGCGTTGAAAGCCGTGGGCAGGCAATCACAATCGACGAAGTACTAAGCATCGCTTGCGTTATCTAACCCCATGAAATAAATCGCGCTCGCAAGATCGGTAACATCAATGTGGCAACTGGCCGCAGCGCGCAGCACGGGCTTGGCGTGATACGCGATACCAAGGCCGGCTGCCGTCAACATTGGCAGATCGTTGGCGCCATCACCGATTGCGCAGCAATCACGCAAGGCAAGGCCAAGTGCCTGCGCGCGCTGCTGCAGGATACTGCACTTGTAGTCAGCATTGACGATTGGGTCCAGCAGGCCACCGGTCAGCCGATCCGCATCGAGTTCCAGCTGACAACAATGGATTTCATCAAATCCAAGCTTGCGCGCAACCGGTTCGGCAACCTGAGAAAATCCGCCACTGACCAGAATCGTGTGCATGCCCGCCGCGTTGGCAGCGGCGAGCAATTGCTCGGCACCCGGATTAAACGACAGCGACTGCGCAACATCATCAAATACCTGCACGGGCTGTCCTGCAAGCATTGCAATTCGCTCACGCAACGCGGCGCTAAAATCTATCTCGCCGTTCATCGCACGTGTGGTAATGGCTGCGATCTGATCTCCCATGCCGAGAATCGTCGCAACCTCATCGAGCGTTTCGGCGGCGACAATGGTCATGTCCATATCACAGATCAGCAGTCGCTTGCCGCGCTCGCTCTGTGGTTGCATATAGACATCGGCATCCGCCAGGTTTTCACGCAGGGAGCGAAACAACGCCCAGGCATACGCCGGTTCGCAGACGACAACCAGGTCACAAGCGTTTAGCGCGAGTTTTTGTTCATCATGAATCTGCAAATTACCAAGCATGCTGCGCAGCCTGACAACTGCATCATCTACTTCTCCCCTGGTGCAAATAGTGACCACGAAGGGTTGCTCCACATCGCTGCGCAACAACCATCGTGGTGCCTCGTCGTAAGCGCTTTCGGTCATTGCAGGGCCGGGAAATGCAGGTAGCGCACGTTGTTGATATTTGGCAGTGAACGCAGATGCTCGAGATCTTCGTTACCGAGTGACTCATCGATTTCAAGCAGCACCATTGCCTTGCCATTCCGGCGATCCCTGCCCAGGTGCATATTTGCAATATTGATGCCGCGTTCCGCGGTAGAGCTGCCGATATCACCGATGACACCCGGCTTGTCGTCATTGGTAATGTAGAGCATATGCTCACCTAGCTTCGACTCCAGCGGAATCCCTTTAACATCGATCACACGTGGCCGATTTTGAATCAGCGTACCGCAAATACTGCGCGACCTGGATTCGGTTTCGACCCCGACCGTGATCCGGCAGGGATATTCGTCACGGCCTTCATTGTGCGCTTCGATGACATTGATATTGCGATCACGCGCAACTTCCCGCGCATTAACCGAGTTAACATAACTGCTGTGGTGTTCGAGTATCGACTGCACCACCTGTACCGTTAACGGGGACACGTTCAAATCGTTGGCTTCGCCACCATAAGTAACCGTGAGAGTCTTGATGGGGTCCTGGGTAAGCTGGCCGACGAACGAACCCAGGCATTGCGCGAGCTGCAGATAAGGTCGCAATACCTGCGCCTCCTCGGCGCTGATGCTGGGTGCATTGATTGCGTTATTGATCGCACCGCTTACCAGGTAGTCACTGATCTGCTCGGCAATCTGGATTGCAACCTTCTCCTGCGCCTCGATCGTGGAGGCACCGAGATGCGGCGTACAGATCACGTTCTCCAGTTCAAATAGCGGATTATCGCGGGCCGGTTCGACTTCGTAAACATCGAGCGCGGCGCCTTTCAAATGCTCGCTCTTGAGGGCCGCAAGCAGGGCCAGTTCGTCGACCAGCCCACCACGTGCGCAATTGATCAGCATACTGCCCGGCTTCATCTTGTTGATTGCGCTGGCGCTGATGATGTTGGTGGTCTCAGGGGTTTTCGGCACGTGCAGCGAAACAATATCGGAATTGGCAAGCAAGGTGTCGAGGTCAACTTTTTTCACACCAAGCCTGGCGGCACGCTCCTCGGTCAGGTAGGGATCGTAGGCCTGGACGTGCAGTCCATAACCGATCGCCTTACTGGCAACGATGGAGCCGATATTGCCAGCACCGATCAACCCAAGCAATTTACCGGTTAGTTCCATCCCCATGAAACGCGACTTTTCCCATTTGCCGGCATGGGTAGAGCTGTTCGCCTGCGGGATATGGCGAGCTAACGCCAGCATCATCGCCATGGCATGCTCGGCGGTGGTAATCGCGTTGCCGAGCGGAGTATTCATCACCACGATTCCGCGCCGGGTACAGGCGGGAACATCGACGTTATCGACCCCGATCCCTGCCCTTCCGACAACCTTGAGATTGCTGGCGTGCTCAAGCAGTTCCGCGGTTACATTAGTAGAAGAACGAATCGCCAGGCCGTCGAACTCGCCAATCATTTCGAACAATTCGGCTTCGCTCAGTTTACTCGATTGCACCACGTCAACACCGCGCTCTTCAAATACGGTCACCGCCTGGCTCGACATCGAGTCGGAAATTAAAACTCTGGGTTTAGTCATCTTGTTTCTCCTGCAGGGTTTGTTTGAAGTCCGCAAATACCCAGTCCAGCCAGGGAGTCAGGGATTCGAGATCGCTGGTTTCAACAGTGGCGCCGCCCCAGATGCGAAATCCGGGCGGTGCGCTGCGATAATTGCCAATATCGAACGCCACATTTTCCTGCTCCAACCTGGCCAACATCGAATTGATCGCCTGTTGCTGGTCCTCTGCGGACAGGTCCGTGAAATCGGGATCGACGATCTGCAGACACATGGAGGTCGGCGAACGAGTTGCAGGGTCACGGGCCAACCAGTCTATCCAGGACGTTCCGCCGACCCAGGCATCGATGCAATTAAAATTGTTACGAGTACGTTGCCACAAAGCCTCGACGCCACCCGTGGACTCGGCCCAGGCCAGGGCCGCATGCAGGTCCTCGAGTGCCAGCATACTGGGTGTATTAATCGTGGCACCACTGAAAATACCGTCGACCAGCTTACCGCCTTTGGCCAGCTGAAAAAGCTTCGGTAAAGGATAGCGCGGCGCGGCGGCTTCTAGCCTGGCTACAGCCTTCGGACTGAGTGCCAGCATGCCATGCGCGCCCTCGCTGCCGAGAACCTTTTGCCAGGACCAGGTGACTACATCGAGCCTGCCGAAGTCGATCGGCATGGCGAAAGCCGCGGAGGTCGCATCGCATAACACCAGGCCATCACGCTCCGCATCCAGCCATTCCAGGTCGGGCAGGCATACGCCACTGGTGGTGCCATTGTAAACCATGACCAGGTCGTGCGCCGAAGCGACCTGGTTCAAGTCGGGACGTTCACCGTATTCAGCCTGGTACAGGTTCAGTTGTTCGATACCGAGCGCCTGCAAATCTTTCGCCCAATCGTTGGAAAAACTCTCCCAAACCAGAGCATCGACAGGTCGCGATCCGAGTAGCGACCACATCGCCATCTCGAACGCACCGGTGTCGGAACCCGGCACGATACCGAGTTTCCAGTCGTCGGGCAGACCCAGCAACCGGTGCGAAATATCAATCGCGTCACGCAAACGTTGTTTGGGGAGTTTGGCGCGATGACTGCGCCCGAGAAACTCGGTGTTTAAGTGGCTAATGTCCCAGCCGGGATACTTTTTACACGGCCCTGAAGAAAAGCGCGGGTCCGCGGGTCGAACACGCGGCGGCTCGGGAAGGCCGCTGGCTTCCTCGTTCATGGTATAACCTCTAGTTATGGGGTGGTTTGCTCCACCAGGCGCGCGCAGGATAACATGACTCTGCGACATTTGAATACCCGGCATTCAATCCAATACAGATTGAAATTAAACGATTGGCGAAGCGCCATCTCGCTATCTAGCAATTCATCAGAACGGACACTCTAAAAGATCAACACGGTATCGGGGATCGGCCAATTTCAGACGTTGTGCAGTCGGTTTTACCAAGCTAAAATTCGACCATTCATCACAATATTAAGGATCTTGTCAAAATGAGCGGTAAATTGAGAAATTTCGATCTAACTGTCGAAGAAATTAAGATTGTGAAAATGATGAAGGAATTAATCAAAAATCTTGAGAATCTAAATTTTAATGACCCGCTCTCACCAAGGGCCGATTTTTTTCGCGAGGAAATAGATAAACTGGAAGAAAAGCTGGAAGAGATCAGGGATAACACGTTGATCAAATAAAAATAAACTATTCAGCCTCTCCAAACTCAGTAACAGGAACTCAGATTTAAAACTTCAGGATTTTAGAAAGCCCTTGAACAACCTTCGTGCATTTGACTGGACCCTGTTAAAAACAGTTTCGCCTTCATTTAACGTTGTTAATTTTTAAGCGCATCAATCTTTTTGGCGATGTTATAAACAGGTGGGAAACCGTGTCATTCAACGCCATATTAGTTACCTGGCCGAGTGCAATCTTTCCCAATAGTTCACCTTCAGGGGACAAAATTCCCAGGCCATTTGGTATAGAAACAAAAAGGAAATCGGTGGGATGCACTACCATGCCGTCGGTAGAGCCGGGGCCATCAGAAATCAAATACTTCCCATCAAAGAACAGCCGAGATCTCTCGGGATTGCCCTGATGATCGAGTTCGATGGCCATTATTTGTGCTTTATTTTTTGCAGAATTACTGACATAAAGAGTGGATTGGTCACTTGATAAGGCGATACCGTTGGGCATATCAATACGCCTGGAAACCGGAATTAAGTCACCATCCCTGGTCAGCCGGAAAACGCCAAAAAAATCCATTTCAATATCGGGGCTGTTTTCAAAACCCGCGAGTCCATAGGGTGGATCAGTAAAATAAATATCGCCTGATTGATGAACCACTAAATCATTTGGGCTGTTAATCAATTTGCCACGGTACTGACTTGCTAAAACTTCATAATCGGGAGCCGGGTTACTAATTGGTGCCAGCATACGCGAAAGAGTTCTATTACTTTGCTGTGCTAATAATAAGCTACCGTTTTCATCGATGGCCAGGCCATTAGACCCCCGCCACAATTGATTTGAATTGTCAGGCGCATGCCCTGAAGGATACAAGTAAACACTCAATCCTTTGGCTTCATTCCACTGGTAAATTTTGTCTGCCGCTACGTCGGAAAACAGCAATGAGTTTATGCTTTCTATCCAAACCGGACCCTCGGCCCAGCCCAGTTCGGTGGCGAGGATTTCAATTTGACTATTCGCATCGATAAATTTGTAGAAGCGGTCATCGTAAACAACTACTTCAGCTTCTATAAGATGGGCCGAAATTGCGTCAGAGAAAGGCGCTAAAACAAAACAACTGAATAGAATCGGAATGATATATCGCATACCTAACCGCGACCAAAGGGTACGGTGCACCCGATAGATTCTACACACTAGTATCCCAGGCGTCTCAAATGGGTTGGTCTCGACCGCTGAAATAAAAGAATTCGTTGACCTGTTTTCTCCAAAGCAGACACTGAAACCCTCTCAATCAGTGGCGACTTTCGGCAATAGCGGACGCTACTAATACATGGAGAATTAAGTACTGTGTCCACAGAATCTTAAAATAAAAATCTAACTCGTAAGTCTGATTCCGGGCTCGCGTTACTCGGGTTCGAGGCTAGAGTACCTTGAACGATCGAATGACTGAATTGAAATCGGCCTCGTTTCCGCCGAATTTTGACGGCAGACTCCACAGTAACATCTGGTGGAAATGATCGGCGGTTTCGATGGTCACGTGCCAGTAGACAATCTTGACACTTCCCACGCTTCCACTCAGGCGGTAGCGCAACGCCGAATGACCGCCGATATCGAATTTTTCCCGTTGGGACTCCTGGTAATTCTTCACCGCTTCCCTCAGGAAAGACCTCGTTAAATCGCTATGGCCCTGCATGCCGATATCGTCGAAGTCCTGTTTGTTCTCGCTCAAAATTACAACATAGGCTTCCTTAAAAAGATTGCCCATTTGCAAATTGGCCTCGTCGTTCAGATCGTCCATGGTCGACCAGCTTCCGGGTTTCATTACCGAAAATGCCCCGTTTAAAAAATTGACTGGTTTGTCTTCCTGTTTAATTAGCTGTTCGACCTGATCACAGCTCACGAGCAGGGATATCAGCAAAAGCCCTAAACAAAACCTGGTGGCAAATAATTTTTTCATAGAGACCGATCTTCAAATGTTTTCGACGCTTGTTATGAATAAAGATAGTTGAAAAATACCGTCCGATTACAAATTTGGCGAACAAGGTTAATTGGTCGGTATATGAAGTTACCCATTATCGGTTCTGGTATCCGATCCCCAGGCATTTGTCAGGCGTTCTCGGCCGCTCACGCACAGCGTTTCAGCGTTCGCTATCTAGTTAGCGGATATTCAGAACACTGGGTTGAATATCGACCTTCGGCCAATTGCGGAGGCTCAGTTAGATAAGATTCTGGGCTTCTGTGAGAAGTGTCTTCACTCCGGCAGATCACGTCCCAGTAGCATGGCGATGAACGTCTCCCCCATGTTTTCGGATCGGTCTCGATAAATCTTGAACTTTGCGTGTTGTGTCGGCGACGCCAGGTTGAGGTCGATACCCCACATCGGTGTGACGCTGGTCGGCAACATCGAATAGCGAATGTCGATCAGGACGTTGTCACGCCCAGGGTCAGGTACCACGAAGTCATTGGAAAGCCGATAAAACCTTTCAATGTCGCGCGCAAGCACACTGTCCCGCGGTAGATCGGGAAGATCCCGCTCGGGCACAAACATGCGTGCCGAGCCTCCCGGGTAAAATCGGTTTGAGCTCGGCCCAACCCGAATCGCGTCGACGTAAAACACATCTTCGCTTTGGTAGACCGAGCGCCACAGGATCAGGTTCGCCAGCGTCGGTTTAAACAGGATTCGTTGCACAACGTGGCCGCGCTGCGCGGCGAGTTCCCGCGCGGATTCGTGCGCGTTTTGATGCTGCCACAGCCCAAGCAGCAGATAGGTGCCGGCGAGTGCCAGGCCGACGCGGGCGGAACCCGGTTTGTAATACTTGAAGCCGAGGACCAGTGCGATAAGCAGCACCAGTGTAAACACCGGGTCAATGATTGCAATGATGCTCCACGCAATCCGTTCGTCGCTGAAGGGCCACAACAAATGAGTCCCGTAGCTGGTGCAGGCGTCGAGCAGGCCGCTGGTTGCATAGCCCAGTAACGCATAGAAATAAATACTTTTAAATCCGATACGCTTGCGCAGTAGCAGCCAGAGTATCGACGCGACTACCAGTGCCCCGATGGGGATGAAGATCAACGAGTGCGTGAAATGTCGGTGAAACTCGATGTTGAGCAGCGGGTCAGCGCTGGCACCAATCAGAATATCGGCATCAGCCGGTAGTGCGGCAGTAAAACCGATCGCCGCTGCGAGGCGAGATTCTTTTTCGTTTGCGACCGACAGCGCCAGCGCACCGCCGAGCAAACCCTGGGTTAAAGGATCCAAGCTATTACATCGTCTAAGGTTAGGCAATCCTGCTACATTACACCGGTTACCCGATGCTCTGCAGTAATCAGGATGACATTATACCTATTTGCTCTCTTGCTCCAGACCAATATAGCTTTACTGTCTCTGGAATCACTGTTTTCTCCATAGCGGACGCAGAAAAACCTTTCGGGAGCTTCTGAGAACAGCCATAAGCAGGCACTCATTCTCACACAATGGGTTGCAAATTAGATATCTTGATACAACGCCAGCTCATCAATACGCTGGTTAATAGTTGTTAGATACTGCTTGTAATAATCACTCTCTATCCCGCCACGTTTATCAAATACCTGTTGCGATATTCCCTCTGGCAATTCAGCAATGGAGGGGAAAAATGTTTTTTCCTGCCTTAACTCCGATGCCATTTGTTGTAAGCGAAGTGCTCCGTTTTCATCCAGCGCCAGTTCTGCGAAGCGTATACCTGCCCGATCAGCAGCCAGGTCGGCAAAGCTGAAACCTGACCCACCTTGTTGTGAGTCCAGCAACTCTTTGTACTCACCAATGACGAAACTTATTCCGCTATCGGAAATAATTTTTAGCGCAGCGGAAAATATAAAATGCAAGCGCAGGTCGTTCCGATTTGCCAACACCATTTGACTATTTCGGGGTTGGCAAGTGGCGAGCGTCTTTTCGTCCAATGCACCAACAACCGAATCAAAGTTGGCCGAACCGAGAAAAATGGCCAGCGCCATCAGTGCAGCCCTGTTCTCTTCAACAGGTCCTTTACCCATATAGCTACGTTTTTCCGCAAAAGAGAAGGCAGTGTCCAGGTAATACCCGACCGATGCCTGGCCAAAGCCATCGATTTTCGAATGAAATTTGCAAATGCGTTCGTAGTAGACTCTAACCAATTTCGGGTCACCCAATAGTGCCAGGTCATCACGCACATCTTTGATCCGTTCTTTGGTGCTGTCGATAGCGCTTCTAAATCCCGGAATGGAGTGGTAGGCAAAAATAAGCTTTGAGTTGTCTACCTCGATGGAGTCGATGGCGTTGATGAGTTTAGTGCCGAAAGTATCGCCGGCTATTACTTTGTTCAGGACGATCTCCACAAGTGATAAGGCCAGGTTGCCCGAAATATCAATGCTGCCTACGGAAACGTTGTCGACCACCAGGCCTTTTGATGAGGGGACGATGGTTGTTGTCAGGTTGATGTATTGCCCAAATGGGTTGTCGGGTATGTTGAGTGTGAAGGCTCCTAGGATTGCCAGTGGTGTTACATTGACGCGACCTTTAAGGCTTGTCACACCGCGCGTACCCAGTGCGACAATGCCGTTAATTTCATCTTCAGTAAATGTCATGGTGGAGCGTTGGTCTGAATTGCCAGCCATCAGGTCTTTATAGAGCCGCTTGGCAGCCCTTTTTGCTTTAATCGCACTATTGGTATCGACTGGTGCCGCTTGTTCGACCAACGCATGGGAGTCACTGATAAATGCGAGAAACATTAAAGGAATAACAATGAAAACGAGTATTGCGATAGCAATACCTGTAAAGAGTATTTTAATGAAGCCCGTTTTTTGTTGTACTCTTGCCATATCCTGACCTGGTTTCTATGTCTATAGCCAGATTTAACGTCGATAGTGATTATGGACAATCCCTATTCTACGTTAGCTTTTATTGAGTGTCTGTAATGAGGACTTGTCCTGGTTTAGTGGACCACCT
>JARFPR010000261.1 GCA_029288195.1 Gammaproteobacteria bacterium
GCGTGGAACGTGTTTTCCAGACCCATAGTCCGATGATTGCCGAAATCAAGGTTAAGCGACGTGGCAAGGTGCGACGCGCGAAGTTGTATTACCTGCGGGGGCGCACCGGTAAAGCAGCGCGTATCCGGGAAAAACTGTAAGCCCTTCGACAACGAAATTGCTAGATCAAAAAGCGTGTATGCCCGGGCTGCACGCTTTTTTTTTGGGACAACCTGAAAAGTGACAGCCGTTAAAAGAATATTACTAGTCCTTGTTGTGGGCCTGGGAATGGCCTACCCCGCAAGTGCCGATGAGCGCCTCGATCTGCTCAAGAAAATTTCGGCTGCCGGAGCTCCAGGATTGACCCTGAAGATGCTCGATCAGGCCCAGCCCGGTATGGATGATGACTTATACGAATGGATTGTCTGGGAGCAGGAGCGCCTGGCAATTCTGGCGCAATGGAAGCAATGGGATCAATTATTGATCCGCATCGAGGGATTGCCGCATGATATCCCTGATCAATTCAAGCAGCAGGCCGTAACTTACCAGGCCAGGGCCTTCCTCGAGCTTGGCCAGACCTCAACCGCGCGCCAGATTCTCAGGCAACAACTGTGGCAAGGTGTAGCCAGCGAATACGGGGATTACGAAATCTGGCGACGACAGGTCATTGAATCCTATATCGAAGACGGGCGTATCGAGGATGCGCGCGTGGCCATGCTGCGTTTTGACCAGGATTTTAATAGCACCGACCTGTCCTGGTTGCTGCTACGCGCACGCGTACTGATTGAATCCGGTCGCTACCAACAGGCGATCGGGGTCCTGCGAGAACAGGATGCCTGGCAGGCAAGGCTGACCAGTATGCTGGCGAGTTTTAAACTAAAGCAGATCGATAAGGCTGAACTCTGGCAGCAGGTGAAAAAACGCAGTGAAAACGAGACGGTAAGCGCCGAAGAGCGGGCGACACTGTGGGCGCTGGGATACTTTGCAGCGCAGCAAATGTCGCCGGTCGATCGTGTGGTTGCGCTGGAGTCGTTATATCGGGGCGGGATTCAGTCACCATTGCAGCTTTTCCAGATACCCGTTGACAGGCTGTGGCAGGCGTACCTCGAGTATGCCAAGCTGGTGGGTAATCAATCTGAACTGTTGTTGGGTGACGACATTAAATGGCTGGACTTGGCTACCAAGGCGAGCCAGAGCACCCCGGTCAAGTCACGTTCCCTGTTTGCGATGCTGATTTTGACATCTTTCGAGAGCGACACAAAAAATCGCTCGGCGGCCGGGTATATGGAAACGTTTGCCGAGGTTGATGAAGCCGAGCGCAACCTGCTGGAAAACCTGTTCAATCGCAGTGAGACTTTTTCCAATGCACGCAATATTCCACCCGGGATACGTTATCAGCTTGTCGACCTGGCGCTAAGATCAACCGATATTGAAGAGGCAACCCGCTTGATGTCAGGTCTGAATACGTTTCCTGAAGGAACGAGTCGGTTTGACTGGCAATTGCGTCAATCCCGGGTGCTGATACTGGGAGGCCGTTACGAAGAAGGAAACCAGGTACTGCAAAACCTGATCCGTGAATACCGCGAGGTAAATCCGCAAGCTACCGATCGGATACTGCAGGTCTTGTTCGACCTGCAGACGGTTGACTTGCACAACGAGGCAATCGCGCATTTCAACCAGTTGCTGCGTCTGGAAATTGAAGCCAAGCAACGACGCGAAATTCTGTTCTGGATCGCGGACTCGTACCGGGGTCTCGAGCAGTTCGATAAGGCCGCCTTGCTATACCTACAATCCGCCATGCTGCCGGCAGCGGATTCGATGGATCCATGGGCCCAGACCGCCAGGTTCAACGCCGCGGAAAGCCTGCAGATATCCGGACTTGTCGACGATGCGCGCCGAATTTACGAGGAATTACTGGACATCATTGACGATGCCGCGCAGCGTTCGGTTTTAAATCACAAGATTCAGCAATTGTGGCTAAACCAGAGTATCCAGTAGGCCGGATAAGCTTAATTTTTCACTAGAACCCATACCCGTACGCTTGAAAATCGACGCCAAGAACCGCATATACCAGCGTTAATTATTACTTTCCCGCCGGAGAAAACGAACAATGACAGCAGCCGCAAATACCGAAACCCGGGGCTTTGAAACCGAAGTTAACCAGTTACTGGATCTAATGATCCATTCGCTTTATTCAAACAAGGAAATATTCCTGCGTGAATTGATATCCAACGCCTCCGATGCCTGCGACCGATTGCGCTTCACTGCGATCTCGGATGCCGCTCTGTACGAGGAGGATATCGAGCTCAAGATCAAGATCAGTTATGACAAGGACAAGCGCAGCATAACCATCAGCGATAATGGTATCGGTATGACGCGTGAAGAAGTGATCGATCATATTGGCACCATCGCGAAATCAGGAACACGCGCATTTCTCGACTCGATTACCGGTGATGAGAAAAACGACGCTAAGCTTATTGGCCAGTTCGGGGTTGGATTCTACTCGTCATTTATCGTTGCCGAAGAAGTCACCTTGCGCACCCGCAAGGCAGGCTCGGAGAAGGACCAGGGCGTTGAGTGGGTATCACAGGGAAAGGGTGAATATAGCATTGCATCAGTCGAGAAAGCCGGGCGCGGCACCGAGATAACCCTCAAACTGCGCGAAGGTGAAGACGAATTTTTAAACGACTGGAAACTGCGCTCGATTATTACCGCCTATTCGGATCATATCGATTTCCCCGTGGTGATGGATAAAACGGTTGAGCCTGAAGAGGAAGGTGGAGAAACCGTGATCGAAGAGGAGATGGTCAACCAGGCCTCGGCCTTGTGGACTCGCGCCAGGTCCGAAATCAAGGAAGAGGAATACCGGGAGTTCTACAAGCATGTTGCACATGACTTCGAGGATCCTATCGACTGGAGCCATAACCGTGTTGAAGGCACCAATGAATACACGTCGTTACTCTATATTCCGGCGCGCGCACCGTTCGACCTCTACGACCGCGAATCCCGCTCCGGTATCAAGCTTTACGTGCAGCGCGTATTCATCATGGAAGATGCTGAAAAGTTAATGCCGCGCTACCTGCGATTTGTCCGCGGGGTGATCGACTCAAACGACTTGCCGCTCAACGTGTCGCGTGAAATATTGCAGGGCAGTAAGGTGATCGACAGTATACGCAATGGCTCGGTCAAGAAGGTTCTGGGCATGCTCGAAAAAATTGCTAAGAATGATCCTGAAAAGTATCAAAAATTCTGGAAGGAGTTCGGCAGGGCATTGAAGGAAGGTCCGGCCGAGGATTTCGCCAATCGCGAA
>JARFPR010000262.1 GCA_029288195.1 Gammaproteobacteria bacterium
GAAGCCACTTCTTTAACCATTTGCGCACCCATATTTTCGAACTTGTCTTCGAGTTCGATTTCCTTGGCCACGGATACACCGTCCTTGGTCACGGTCGGTGCGCCAAAGCTCTTGTCGAGAACTACGTTACGGCCCTTGGGACCCAGGGTTACTTTTACGGCGTTCGCCAGAACGTTAACGCCATGGACCATGCGCGCACGCGCATCGTCACCAAATTTTACGTCTTTTGCACTCATTTGAGTTAAACCTCTTTAATATTCCGAATTATTCAACAACAGCGATGATGTCATCTTCGCGCATGATCAGCAGTTCTTCGCCGTCAACCTTGATTTCGGTGCCGGAGTACTTGCCGAAGTAAACGGTGTCACCCGTCTTTACATCCAGGGCACGTACATCACCGGAATCGGTGACCTTGCCGTGACCTGTCGCAAGGATTTCACCCATGCTTGGTTTTTCAGTGGCGGAATCGGGGATTACGATACCACCGGCTGTGGTACGTTCCTCTTCCTTACGCCTGACGATTACTCGATCATGCAGGGGACGAATATTCATTGTTGCTACGCTCCGTAATTTTTCGTTAATGTCTCGCCATCCTCAAGGAATGGACCTGTTTAATTAGCCGCGAGTTAGCACTCGCCTATTGGGAGTGCTAATAATATTCAGCGGTTTTTCGTAGTCAAGCGAAATGGGGGATAAAATCGGGGATTCAAGCGATTTTTAGATAAAATTTAACTTTTATCTCAGTTTTTGGCGGGATTCATCTTCTCTGTGAAATTTCACACCGTCGATGACGTCGTCATCACCGGCCTGGTAGCCATGCATATTAACCGTTGACGACACCACCATGCGCGATGCAATGCGGCTAACCAGCCAGATCCGTGTCGGCGGAAACAGCAGGAAAAAACCCACCGCATCGGTGAAGAACCCAGGCGTTAGCAGCAATGCGCCAGCAATCACGAGGCCCATGCCCTCGAGTATTTCGCGTGCCGGCAATTCGTTTTCCTGCAGTTTGCGCTGCGCCCGCATCAACGTCGACAATCCCTGTATCCTGAGCAGCCAAACGCCGATAACGGCCGTTAGTACCACAAAAAATATGGTCCAGCCTGCACCAATCACCTGTCCTACCTGGATTAGCAGGTAGATTTCGATTATCGGAACAAGCAGAAAAATAGTAGCGATCAGCGGAAACATAGGCCTAACAAATGGTTAACATCCAATCCTTTAGTATTCGGGAGTATTACCAGAGTAATACTGATATTTGTACTATATGTGGTTAGCATACCATTTATTCAATTGTGTCTGCGGGAAAACCGATGTCGGAGCACTACCTCGTGATTACATCCTGGCCCGATATCGAGGGCGCCAGGCAGCAGGCACAGACCTGGCTGCAAAATAAACTTGCAGCCAGTGTAAACATTTTGCCGCAAATGGACTCTATATATCACTGGAAGGGTGAACTTCGACAGGGAAAGGAACACAAGATATTCATCAAGACGAGTGCTGACCGCATAGACACCCTACAGCGGGAAATTAAAGCCGCTCATCCCTATGCCGTAGCCGAAATACTGCAGTTTAAGATAGACTCTGGCAGCCCCGAATATCTGGACTGGATAACGCAATCGACGCAATGAAGATGATCAAGCAAATCATTGGCCTCGGCCTCGGCTTCTGGCTGCTAATCGCCAGTCCCCTGCTGCAGGCGCAGGAAGAGGAACTGCTGCCGCCTGAAGAGGCGTTTAGTTTAAGCGCCTGGATCGAAGATGGTGCCCTGGTTGCCGAGTACCAGATAGCACCGGGTTACTACATGTACCGGGAACGCTTCGACTTCCAGGTCGATTCGAGTGACGCACCGGCTCGATTCGATGTGGCAGTCATTCCCGATGGAAAAGTCAAGCATGACGAATTCTTTGGTGAGGTAGAAACCTATCGCAACAGTGTCAGAAGTGTGTTGCCGATCATTTTCGATAGCGCCACCCCGAGTAACCTGAAAGTCAAGGCGACCAGCCAGGGCTGCGCCGACATCGGTGTCTGTTATCCACCCCTCAAGCAAGCCCTGGCAATCAATCTGGCTTCCAGTAACCGGGTCATGCCAACGGCCTGGGTTGCGAGCAGTGCAGACAGCGAGAGCATAGGTGATGATGTCGCAGCCTTGCAGGCACTCCTCGATGAAGTCACCACAAATCTGGAGAACGAACCGCAAGCGCAAAGTGGTGAAGCCTCGAAGGGTTCCGATGCCCTCGCGGTACTACAGGCACTCGGCGAAGACCTCGGGCTCGATGACGAGGACGAAATACTTCACCCCGACGAGGCGTTCATACTGTCCGCCCGCCTTGACGCCAATAACGTCATTCAAACCAACATCCTGATGGCCGATAACATTTACCTGTATCGCGACAAGATCAAGATCGCGATGGTTAACGGCGATGGCCATGCTCTCGGTGCCATTTCAGTACCCCGCGGTAAAATGAAGGATGACGAGTTTCTGGGGCCCATGGAAGTTATCTATGGCCAGGTCGACGTCTCCATACCGATCATTTCGGAGGCCAACGCCAGTGACCAGCTGGCCTTGTCATATCAATACCAGGGTTGCGTAGAAGATCGCATTTGCTACCCGCCAGTTACCAAGTACCTGAGCATTAATGCCGCTGAAGGCCTGATCCTGGTAGCCAA
The DNA here is from genome assembly GCA_029288195.1 of Gammaproteobacteria bacterium. Lineage (GTDB taxonomy): Bacteria > Pseudomonadota > Gammaproteobacteria. The sequence goes on from JARFPR010000262.1 coordinate 2,671, forward strand.
GGAACTGACCGATGGCACTGGCACTTCACAGCCTACCGTTAATTCCGATAGCGGTGGCTCAACAGCACCGGTTTCCGAGCAGGATCAATTTGCACAGCTTTTAAAAGACGAGAGCCTGTTACTCGTAATTGGATTATTTTTTCTGGCCGGCGTCGGACTCACTTTTACGCCCTGCGTGTTTCCAATGATTCCCATACTGTCGAGCATCATTGCAGGCCAGGGTTCTTCAATTACCACCGGCAAGGCCTTCGTGCTTTCATTGATCTACGTACTGTCGATGGCGGTGACCTATGCAATTGCAGGCGCGATTGTCGGCTACTACGGCGCGGAGTTTAACATTCAGATCTGGTTTCAGGATCCGGTCATCCTGAGCATTTTCGCCGCGGTATTCGTATTACTGTCATTGTCGATGTTCGGTTTTTACGAGCTGCAGATGCCAAACGCGATCCAGTCACGTCTGACCGCGATCAGTAATAGCCAACAGGGCGGCACACTCGTCGGCGTCGGGCTGATGGGCTTATTCTCGGCAATTATTGTTGGCCCCTGCATCACGGCACCCCTGGTCGGTGCTTTAATATTCATTTCACAAACCCAGGACTGGCAGCTTGGCGGCCTCGCCTTATTCGCGCTGGGCCTCGGCATGGGTGTACCACTGCTGCTGATCGGCACATCGGCCGGTAAGCTGCTGCCACGTGCGGGTGGCTGGATGGATTCCGTCAAAGCAGTATTCGGCGTGGTATTGCTCGGTGTTGCAATCTGGCTGCTGGAACGCATTCTGCCGGTAGGTATTACCATGGCCCTGATCGCCGCACTGTTAATCGCGTCGGCAATTTATATGGGCGCGCTGGATAGCCTGAGTGAATCAGCCAGCGGCTGGCATCGGCTTTTAAAATCGCTCGGATTGTTAATCCTGGTTTATGGTGTTGCCTATCTCATCGGCGCGGCCGCGGGCAGTAACGATCTGATCCAGCCGTTACGCGGAATCACCGCGTCTGCCGGCAACACCGGTCAGGCTCAACAACACCTCGCGTTTCGACAGATCAAGGGCCAAAAGGGTCTGCAGCTCGCCTTGAACGACTCTGTACAGCAGGACCGCACCACCATGCTGGATTTTTACGCCGACTGGTGCATCTCCTGCAAGGAAATGGAAAAATACGCCTTCAGTCACCCCCGGGTTCTTGCCGCACTCGAAGATGTCGCTACCTTGCAGGCTGACGTCACCGACAACGACAACATCGATACCGAGCTAATGGCTTCACTGGGAATTTATGGCCCACCCGCAATATTGTTTTTTGATTCCAATGGTCAAGAGATACGAAATCGACGCGTCGTCGGTGAAATGTCGGGCGACCGATTTGCCGATCACGTCGTCGCCACCTTTCAGTGAATCGTAATTTCCTGTGGCTGACCGCTATCGGCCTGGTTTCGATGCTGGCAGGTGTTCTGTTGTTCAACCAGCTACAGCCCGATCCGCAAAATAAGACATCTGCCACTGCAGAAACTGCGGTGGCATTGCATTCGATTCCACTTTTCGATTTAAGCGGTCAGCAAAGCACTATCGGCGACTGGAAGGCTAACATTCTGATCGTTAATTTCTGGGCCCCCTGGTGTGCGCCCTGTCGGCGCGAAGTGCCAACCCTGATTAAATTTCACCAGGATTATGCGCAACGAGGTGTTCGCGTACTGGGTATTGCTTTTGACAATGAACCTCAGGTCAGCCGATTCGCCGCTGATTATCAAATCAACTACCCGATGTTCCTGGCGGGTAATCGTGCCGCGATGTACAATGCAGCCTTCGGTAACCAGAGTGGCAGCCTGCCTTTTACCGCACTGCTTGACCAGAATCACCGCATTTTGTTTCAACACAATGGTGAACTCACCGCCAGCCAGCTACGCGAACAGCTCGAGGCCCTGTTATAGTGAATCTGACTAGCCCGACAATAGATAAACTGTCGCCAACTTCGCCAATCTAGCGCTTATCTCGCAAAAACTGGACTCTATCTGGTCGTTATGTGAAAATCCCGGAACACTATTCCTAACCTGGAAAAGTTCCAAATGACGCACATACTAGTCATCCATGGCCCCAACCTGAACATGCTCGGTACACGAGAACCCGAGGTTTACGGTGCCGATACACTTGCCACGATCAACCAGAGCCTGGCGCAAATGGCGGAGCAGAATGGCGCAAGGGTGAAGACCTACCAGTCCAACAAGGAGGGCGATATCGTTAGCTGCATCCAGCAAGCGGGCGAAAAGGATATTCAGTTCATTATCATAAATCCCGCTGCTTACACCCATACCAGCGTCGCAATAAGGGACGCATTTCTGGCGACCAATATCCCGTTCATCGAAGTCCACTTATCCAATATTTACGCACGCGAAGAATTTAGAGCTCAATCCTATCTGTCGGACCTCGCGGTGGGCGTAATCAGTGGCTTTGGTAAAAATAGCTACTTGCTGGCGTTCGAGGCCGCCATCATCCATTGCAATCAATCCTCAAACCAGGGAACCGAATAAATGGATATTCGTAAAGTAAAAAAATTAATTGAGTTACTCGAACAATCGGGTATCGCCGAACTCGAAATAAAGGAGGGCGAGGAGTCTGTAAGAATCAGTCGTCAATCCTCGACTACCGTCCAAAGTGTTGCCTTGAACGCGGCACCACAGGCACCACAAGCAATGCCGGTCGTCGCCGCTCCGGGACATGCTGCTACGCCAGCAGAGGTTGCCGAAGAGGCAGGTGGACACCAGGTCAAATCACCGATGGTGGGCACTTTTTATATCGCGGCCTCCCCTACTTCCGGACCCTTTGTAACCCCGGGTCAAAAGGTGAGTATTGGAGATACCCTGTGCATCATCGAAGCGATGAAAATGATGAACCAGATCGAAGCCGACAAGGCCGGCACGGTGCGTTCCATCATGGTTGAAAACGGCAGCCCGGTCGAATTCGACCAGGTCCTGTTTGTTATTGAGTAAGCAGGCGGAAAACCACCAGATGCTGGAAAAAATTGTTATCGCCAACCGCGGGGAAATCGCACTTCGAATCCTGCGTGCCTGCCGCGAAATGGATATCAAGACGGTTGCGGTACATTCCACGGCTGATCGTGATCTGAAACACGTCAGGCTCGCCGATGAATCGGTTTGCATTGGGCCGCCTTCCTCGCTGGAAAGCTACCTCAATATCCCGGCCCTGATTTGTGCAGCCGAGCTGACCAATGCCGACGGTATCCATCCAGGCTATGGCTTCCTTTCCGAAAATGCAGAATTTGCAGAGCAGGTCGAATCGAGTGGCTTCAAGTTTATCGGTCCCAGCGCCGCCGCGATCCGCACCATGGGTGACAAGGTCGCCGCGATAAAAGCGATGAAGGCAGCCGATGTGCCAACCGTACCCGGTTCAGATGGGCCTCTCGGAGACAGCGACAGTAAAAATCTGGAAATGGGTCGCAAGGTCGGTTACCCGGTAATCATCAAGGCTGCCGGGGGCGGGGGCGGACGCGGCATGCGCGTCGTACACGCCGAGGGCAGCCTGCTGAACTCGATCCAGTTAACCCAGTCCGAGGCAGCTGCAGCCTTTAACAATGATACGGTATACATGGAAAAATTTCTCGGTGCTCCACGTCATATCGAAATCCAGGTGCTCGCGGATGCACATGGTAATGCCATCCACCTGGCGGAGCGCGATTGTTCAATGCAAAGGCGGCATCAAAAGGTTGTTGAAGAAGCACCCGCGCCCGGGATTACCGAAGATCAGCGCAGTAGAATCGGTACCCGCTGTGCCGAGGCCTGCATCAAGATGGGATATGAAGGCGCCGGCACCTTCGAATTCCTGTACGAGGATGGCGAGTTTTATTTTATCGAAATGAACACCCGGGTTCAGGTCGAACATCCGGTCACCGAAATGATAACCTGGGTTGATATTATCAAGGAACAAATCTCGATCGCCTCCGGTAATCCGCTGCGTTATAAACAGGAAGACATTCATGTGCAAGGACATGCGATTGAATGCAGAATTAACGCCGAGGACTCGAAGACGTTTCTGCCCTCGCCTGGAAAAATCACTCTTTATCACGCGCCCGGGGGTCCCGGGGTACGCATGGACTCGCATATTTACAACGGCTACACGGTACCGCCCTACTACGACTCGATGATCGGCAAGCTGATCACCTACGGCAATACTCGCGAATCTGCGATAGCCCGCATGAACGGAGCCCTTTCGGAAATTGTCATCGAAGGCATCAAGACCAACATCGACCTGCAAAAAGATATTCTCAGTGATGGGAATTTTGCAGTCGGTGGCACCGATATCCATTACCTCGAAAAGAAACTCGGGATCGATTAGCCCTGCTGACGATGACATGGTGGCAATTCAGCCTAAATTGTCAGGCATCCGAACTTGAACTGGTTGAAGACCTGATGCTAGAGCTGGGGGCGGTCAGCATTTCATTACGCGACGCGGGTGACGAGCCAATCTATGAACCTCTCCCCGGCGACAACCCGGTGTGGCAGGAATCAATCGTTACCGCAACCTTCGATAAAGGATGCGATCCCGGTTTACTGCAGCAACAGCTGGTCGACAGGTTACCGGATCACCTGGCAGGCGGATTGCTGCAGGAGAACCTGCAGGACCAGGACTGGGACCAGGCCTACAAGCGGCATTTTCAGCCGTTGCAATGCGCTCCAGGCCTCTGGATCGTGCCCAGCTGGTCGGAGCCTCCGGATCCTGCTGCAACCATCATACAGCTCGATCCAGGCCTTGCTTTTGGTACCGGGACCCATCCAACGACAGCACTCTGCCTAGCCTGGTTAGGTTCAAGCGATGTCAAGGGCAGCCAGGTAATCGATTTTGGCTGTGGCTCGGGCATCCTGGCAATTGCGGCGATAAAACTTGGTGCAAAACACGTCGCCGCGGTCGATATCGACGAACAGGCCTTGAGCGCCTGTCAGTCCAATATGAAAGTGAATGCAATCCGCACGGAGCAGATACTCGTGTGCCGGCCCGAGGATGTGGTATCGACAAACGCGGACCTGCTGATGGCCAATATTCTAGCCAGGCCACTGATCGATTCTGCTGCGCGGTTTGCATCCATGGTCAGGCCAGAAGGCCAAATTTTGCTCTCGGGGATACTCAAAACACAGCTAGAAGATATACAATTGGCTTATCAGCCCTTTTTCAAACTGGATCCAGCAAGTTACCGTGACGAATGGGTGTGTGTCAGCGGTAAACGGCTTTAACGGGTAACCGATGTTTAGCAGCACGCAATTAGGCGATGTGATGGAAACTACCTGCACCGAGTGCGAGAGTCGATTTCGCCTTACAGAAGAGCAGTTGAAGCAAGCTTACGGCAAGGTTCGCTGCGGGGAATGCGGGACTTTGTTCAACGCGCTTATAGGTCTCAAGAACTACGAGGGGGATTTACCCCCGGGTTATGTTGAACAAGATCGGGAAAAAAATTCAGCTGCAGACAGGACTCAGCCGGTAACTGATTTCGACCTGGAATCAGATTTCGACCAACGCCCCGAGCTCAGTTTGCATGAAGCCATGTACGGTTCCGAGCGAAGATCGATATTTACCTTTGGACCTTTGACCTGGCTTATCGGGATACTGCTGCTAAGCGCGGTCGGTGCAGCACAGGTAGTTTATTATCAACGCTACCAGTTGATCCAAAATCCGCGTTACCAGCAACAGGTGATCGCGCTGTGCCGATTTTTACCCTGTGCAGAATCCGATTTCTCCAGCACCGGTCAAATCCGCCTGATAGAGCGTAATGTCTTTACCCACCCGGTAACATCCAACGCGCTCATGGTAACGGGTTCGTTTGTCAATCGAGCACCCTTCACGCAGAAATTGCCCGACCTGCTGATCAGCCTGTTTGATCTCCAGGGCAAGTTGATAGCGAACCGGCTTTTCACCCCCACTGAATACCTGTCCGAGGATAAAAATCGCGGGGTCATAAAGCCTGGAATACCGATTCAGTTTCGGCTTGAAATCATTGATCCCGGAACCGATGCGCTGACTTACGAATTCGAATTTTTCTAACCCCTGGACCTTATTTTTTCTAAATAAGTCACATTAATACCAACATCCAAATATACTGTTATATGTAGGCGGACAGTCGGAGTATATTGCGCAGCTTCGAATCATCCTGACAGCGCTCGAAACCCCCAGGGATTGAACAAAATTCAGATTATGAATCTTCAGTATCAGCTCACTAAGTTCCTGCCATTTTTACGCTGGGGCAAAAACATGGATCGCAGTAGTGTGCGCGCGGATGTCATGGCTGGATTAGTAGGCGCCGCTATCGTTCTGCCACAGGGTGTGGCTTTTGCGGCGATAGCCGGGATGCCCCCCGAGTACGGTCTCTACACTAGCATGGTACCTGCCGTTATCGCGGCGCTGTTCGGTTCGTCCTGGCACCTTGTATCCGGGCCCACCACCGCGGCCTCTGTCATCATGTTTGCTTCGCTGAGTGGCTTCGCAGCGCCCGGTAGCGAAGAGTACGTCGCACTTGCAATAACGCTTGCCTTCATGGTCGGTGCAATGCAACTCATTATGGGTATGCTGAGACTCGGAGCCCTGGTCAATTTTATATCTCACTCGGTTGTGGTCGGATTTACCGCGGGTGCGGCCTGCCTGATCGCCGCGAAACAGGGCGAGCAGTTTTTGGGAATAGACATTCCCGACGGCATCCATCTGCTCAATATGGTCGAGTTTCTATGGCTGAACCTGGAGCAACTGCATCCACTGGTGATGCTGGTCGCAATGATCACCCTGCTGACAGGAATCCTGACGCAGCGCCACCTGGGCGGCATGAGCATGATTGCCGCGCTCGTGTTTGGCGGCCTCGCGGCGGCCCTGTTTAACCTCGCCTTCGGGGAAGAGACTTCCGGTATTCAAATGGTGGGGGCATTACCACAACAGTTGCCGCCACTGTCAATGCCACAGTTTACGCTCGAAACTTTTCGTCAACTCTCGCCGCTGGCGCTAGCGATGACGCTGTTTGCATTGACCGAAGCCGTATCAATCGCGCGTTCGATTTCACTGAAATCGGGGCAGCCAATCGCGGGTAGCCAGGAATTCATAGGACAGGGGTTATCCAATATCGTCGGCAGTTTCTTTTCATCCTATGTCGCGACCGGGTCGTTCAACCGCAGCGGCGCCAATTACGATGCCGGAGCACGTACCCCGATGGCAGCGGCACTGGCCGGTGTATTACTCGTGGTACTGGTATTGCTGGTAGCCCCGCTGACAGCGTTTCTGCCGAAAGCAGCCGTGGCCGGATTGCTGTTTCTGGTTGCCTGGCGCTTAATCAACTTCAAACAGATTCGTAAAATCCTGCGCTCCGATAAAAATGAAGCAGTAATTCTAGGCGTCGTGTTCTTTGGCACGGTATTTTTCTCAATTGAATTTGCGATTCTGGCTGGCGTCATTTTATCGTTGATGATTTTCCTGCGTAAAACTTCACGTCCCAGGTTATCCCCCAGGGTCCCCGACCCGGATTCGGTCAACCGTAAGTTCATATATGGGCATTCCCACCCCGAATGCCCGCAGCTCAAGATATTGCGCCTTGACGACTCGCTCTACTTTGGCTCGGTTGCCCACGTGGGTGAACTATTGCGCCGCTACCGGGAACACTACCCGCAGCAAAAACATTTATTTCTGCTGACCAAGGGTATCGCCCAGGTAGACGTTGCCGGTGCTGAATTGCTGGTTACCGAGGCGCGCGAAAGACGCACCGTGGGCGGTGATCTTTACATGTATCGGCTCAGGGATACCGCGTCCAGCGTATTTGATCGTGGTGGCTACCGCGACGAAATTGGCGACGCCAATATATTTGATGCCAAGGCAGAGGCTATTCCTGCTATATTCGAGCGCCTCGACAAGAATATCTGCGAGACTTGTGAAAGCCGAATATTTCTCGAATGCCGCTCGGTCGCGCACAAGAAAGCGGATGCCGCTGAATAAGTGACATGTCATTTGCCATAGGTCCATATAAATTCGACAACCCCCTGGTGCTGGCGCCTATGGCCGGGGTTACCGATCGTCCCTTCCGTCAAATGTGTCGACGGCTCGGTGCCGGGATGACCGTATCCGAAATGATAACCAGTCGTCCCGACCTGCGTGACAGCCGTAAAACCCGGTTACGAATGGACCACGAGGGTGAACCCGGGCCAATCGTGGTTCAGATTGCCGGTGGCATCCCGGAGATGATGGCCGAGGCCGCGATCTACAATGTCGAACATGGTGCGCAGATCATTGATATCAACATGGGCTGCCCGGCGAAGAAGGTATGCAAGGTCGATGCAGGTTCCGCCTTGCTGAAGGATACCGGACTCGTCGAATCTATTTTACGCGCGGTTGTGAACGCGGTTTCGGTGCCGGTAACGCTCAAGATCCGTACGGGCTGGTCGCGAGATAAGCGCAACGCGATTGAAGTCGCAGGCCTTGCCGAGACCTGCGGAATCCAGGCACTGACCATTCACGGGCGCACGCGCGAAGACAAGTACCTGGGCTCAGCCGAGTACCAGACAATTCGGCAGGTCAAAAAGAATGTTCGAATTCCGATAATCGCAAACGGCGACATCGATTCCGCGAAAAAAGCACAAATGGTCATGGACTTCACAGCTGCTGATGCTATTATGGTCGGCCGTATTGCGCAGCAACGTCCGTGGATATTTGGCCAGATTGAACACTATCTGAGCACCGGCAACGAGCCCGAAGAACCACCGGACGAATTAAAACAGAGATGGTTAATTAACCATTTACAGAATCTGCATGTGTTTTACGGTGAGCACCAGGGGGTGCAGATCGCGCGTAAGCATATTAACTGGCAGCTTGGCCACAAAAAGAACTATTACATCGTCAAGCCCCTGCTAATGCAGGCACGTACAGCGGCGCAACAGCTGGAAACGATCGAAGCTTACTTTAACGACTGCTACCCGAAGAGCTATGACAGGGCATCATGAAGATAGCCCACGGCGCAACGTGGTTAGTGAGTGTGACAAAAAAGAAAAATACAAGCTTATTGCAGCAGTCGGTAGAAAGGGCGATACGTAAATATCTTAACGATCTTGACGGTGAGCTACCCTGCAACCTGTTCGACACCGTGATCTCCGAAATCGAACAACCGATGCTCAAAACCGTGCTTCGACATTGTGATAACAACCAGTCCAGAACTGCCTCCTGTCTTGGCATCAACCGCGGCACCTTACGTAAAAAACTTAAGCAATACCATATCGAACATTAATACTGACGCATTCTCGATCAGATATAATGCCGCCTCTTTAAGTACCGCTACGGACCCAATATGCCCCAAGCTATTCGCCGCGCACTGATCAGTGTCTCAGACAAAACCGGCATCATCGAACTGGCTCAGAAACTTCATGATAAAGGCGTCGAGCTGCTTTCCACCGGTGGCACCGCCAAAATGATCGCCGAGCACGGAATCGCGGTTACCGAGATTTCCGACTACACCGGTTTCCCCGAAATGATGGCAGGTCGCGTCAAAACCCTGCACCCCAGGGTTCACGGCGGTATTCTTGGGCGCCGGGGAATCGACGATGCGGTCATGCAGGAACACGACATCGCCCCCATCGACCTGGTCGTGATCAATCTCTACCCTTTCCAGCAAACCGTCGCGAAACCCGATTGCAGTGTTGAAGATGCGATCGAAAATATAGATATTGGCGGCCCCGCAATGGTGCGCGCGGCAGCTAAAAACCATGCCAGCGTTACGATCGTGGTTGACCCCGAAGATTACACGTTGCTGTTGAATGAAATGGAGGCCAACGGCGAAGTCAGCGAAAAGACGCGTTTTTCTCTCGCCATCAAGGCTTACGAACATACCGCGCAATATGATGGTGCGATTGCGAATTACTTTGGTCACCTGGTCCAGTCACCTGAAGAGCAGGCGTTTCCGCGTACCTTAAACCTGCAGTTTCAGCATGCCCTGGCGATGCGCTACGGGGAAAACCCACACCAGTCCGCGGCCTTTTACGTCGCGCACGAAAATCGGGAGCCCAGTGTTGCGAGCGCCCGGCAGATCCAGGGTAAATCGCTTTCATTTAACAACATTGCCGATACCGACGCCGCGCTCGAGTGCGTCAAGCAGTTCGAAGCACCGTGCTGCGTTATCGTCAAGCATGCCAATCCCTGCGGTGTCGCGTTGGCGGACAATATCCACGATGCCTACCAGAAAGCTTTCAGCACCGATCCGGAATCCGCCTTCGGCGGCATCATTGCCTTTAACCGCCCTCTCGACGCGAGCACCGCGGAGGCAATAGTCGAACAGCAATTCGTTGAAGTTATTATCGCTCCCGAGGTCGAAGACGATGCAATCAAGGTGGTCGCCGCCAAGGAAAACCTGCGCCTGCTCAGCTGCGGGCAATGGGACACAGCGGCAACCCGGTTTGATTATAAACACGTTAACGGCGGCATCCTGGTGCAGGACGCCGACCAGGCGCTCTACCAGGGTCTCGAAGTAGTAAGCGAGATCAAACCCGACGACCTGCAAATGCAGGACATGGTGTTTGCCTGGAAGGTCGCCAAGTTTGTCAAATCGAACGCCATAATTTATGCACGCAACAAGCGGACCATCGGTGTCGGTGCTGGACAGATGTCGCGTATAAACAGCGCCCGTATCGCAGCGATCAAGGCCGGGCATGCCGACCTCGAAGTGGCCGGTTCGGTCATGGCATCGGACGCATTCTTCCCGTTTCGCGACGGTATCGATGCGGCTCACGATGTCGGTATTCGCGCGGTAATCCAACCCGGCGGGTCGATGCGTGACGATGAGGTTATCGCGGCCGCAAACGAACATGGCATGGCCATGGTATTTACCGGAATGCGGCATTTTCGACACTAGTGATGGTTGCGATTCGATGAATGTTTTAATCGTTGGTGGCGGTGGGCGCGAACATGCGCTAGCCTGGAAAGCAGCAAGATCAGCGCACGTGGAGCAGGTATATATCGCGCCCGGAAATGCAGGTACCGCGCTGGAACAGGGTGTTAAAAACGTTGATATTGGCGCCGAAGATATTGACGGCCTGCTTGAATTCGCCGTCAGCAATAATATTGGACTCACCATTGTCGGTCCCGAGGCACCGCTGGTCGCCGGTATCGTCGACCGCTTTGAATCTGAGGGGCAGACAATTTTCGGTCCCAGTGCCGGGGCCGCTCAACTGGAGGGCTCAAAAACCTTTACCAAGGATTTTCTCGCTCGCCACAAGATCCCTAGCGCCGCCTATCGGAGTTTTACCGATGTCGACGCTGCCTGTGCATACAGCGCCACCCAGGGCAGTCCGATCGTAATCAAGGCAGACGGCCTTGCCGCCGGCAAAGGGGTGGTCGTTGCCCAGACTCAGAACGAGGCAGAGTCTGCTATCAGGGATATGCTGTCGGGAAACCGGTTTGGCGAAGCCGGCCACCGCGTCGTCATCGAAGAATTCATGCCGGGTGAAGAAGCAAGCTATATCTGCATCGTCGATGGCGAGCAGGTTTTACCCATGGCGAGTTCACAGGATCACAAGGCACGTGACAATGGTGATCTTGGGCCCAATACTGGTGGTATGGGTGCCTACTCCCCGGCCCCGGTAGTCAACGCCGAAATTGAAGCCCAGGTGATGCAGGATATTATATTACCCACGGTGCGGGGCATGAATGCCGAGGGCAACCGTTACCGGGGATTCCTTTACGCGGGATTGATGATCGGGGCCGACGGGATTGCGCGGGTTGTCGAATACAATTGTCGTTTCGGGGACCCTGAAACACAACCCATCATGATGCGATTGAAATCCGACCTGGTCGAGCTTTGCCTTGCCGCCTGCAGCGGAGAACTCGATACCAGATCCGCGCAATGGGATGACCGCGCAAGCCTGGGGGTAGTGATGGCTGCGAATGGCTATCCCGATAATTACGACAAGGGGGATTTAATAAAAAACATACCCCCGGAATCGCCAACAGCCAAGGTTTTCCATGCCGGAACCCGAACCGATGCCAGCGGTAATATTTTATCAGACGGGGGTCGTGTACTTTGCGCGGTCGGCCTCGGAGATGACATCCGCAGCGCCCAGCAATGCGCATACGAACTGGTTAAAAAAATCGAGTGGGAATCTGCATATTTTCGCACCGATATCGGATTCAAGGCGCTTTAATATGTCCTGGTTAAAAGCGTTTCGTGAAGTGGTTTCTGAACTTGTTGGTGTAATTTACTGACAACTAACTAAAAAATCACGTCCCTGTGAAATTGACACAACCACTACATATTGTATGTTTAAATAAAAAATACCGCAAGATATTGTGATTTAATATTTAATGGCTATACTACCGTGAACCTAAACCGGGATCCGCCATATGAAGTGCCCCAACTGCAAATCTCAAATGTTTGTTACTGATGAAACCGCTAATGCGAGAAGCCAGGTCACCTTTTATCGCTGCAGTATTTGTGTCAGCGAACACGTTTCATCGGGGCCGGTTTTTGAAGCCGCCGGCAACGAGCGGAGCGAGATTTTTAACGCACCTGCTGCGGATACGAAACGCTATCTGATGGTTTAAGCGCGGGTAACGATTAAGCCCGCTTCTGGAGAACATTGATGCAAAGGCAGGTCCACCGCCTCGACAATAAAAACATGAATCCCTGGTTTCATATCCTGGACCGGCTAATCTATATTCCCGGAGCCCTGATAATACTTTACGGCTTCTGGCTGTCACTAAACGTCTGATCCGGTCAAATCGTCTGGAATCCGAGACTGCTCCTCAGGCCACCTAATTTTGCGGCGCTGAAATTCAACTCAATATTGTAAGACTCGACAATATCAGCGACCACCGCCAGCCCTATGCCCTGCCCTTCCGTGGCCTGGTCAAGACGTGTACCTCGATTCAGTATCTGTTGTATTTGTTCCCCGGGCAGGCCATCGCCATCATCTTCAATTGCCAGTGTCATCGACCTGGACTCGCTTGTGCTGGCTTCGATCAAAATCCTTTTCTTACCATATTTGAAGGCGTTATCCAGTAAATTCCCGACTACTTCGAGGCAATCCCCTTCATCCATACGCAGCAGTATTTGAGCCGGAAGGTCGCGCTCGACAACGATACCTTTTTCCTGGTAAACCTTTTCCAGCGCAGACAGGAGCTTGTCGACAATCTTGATCAGGTCAACCGGTTTGCTAATGCGAATATCGGACGAACCGGTCGTTTTTTGCAGTTGGTAAGAAACGATCTGGTTCATGCGTTCGGTTTGATCGCGCAGGGTCTCGATATGTGCCTGATCGATAGCGTCCTGATCACTCAAGCCGGTTAATACCGCGAGCGGTGTTTTCAGACTATGGGCAAGATCATCCATCGCGTTGCGGTAACGCTGGCGCTGGTATTGTTCCCGTTTCAACAGAATATTCAGGTTTTCAGTTAGCGGAGCGATCTCAGCGGGATAATCCTGCTCGAATCCCGACTGCTTTTGATCTTCGATGGCCTTAACTTCGAGTCTGATTTGCTGCAGTGGTCGCAGGCTCCAGCGGGTAACAAGATACATAATGACCAATAGCAGAATCGTGGTTATGATCAGCCAGGCCCATAGCGTTTGCCTGAATCGGTTGAGCTGTTCGAAATAATCGACCGCGTTACGCCAGATAACCACTTCATAGCGTTGCAGCTGGTTATTGACGTCCGGCCACTGCAGTGAAAAACCGAGCCGGAAGTATGGTGTTGCAAGGTGCTCTATTGTCTGGAAATCCCATTCTCCGGGATCTATCCCGCCAATTGCCGGGAAACTGACGGTAATCGACTCGGAACGCCAGATTTCGCGTTTATACCGGTTGTACAAAAGCGCGTACAGCCCCGAATTTCGAATCACCAGGCCCGGTTCGAACAATCGATCTTCAGATACGGTAATACTGAGACCCCGGCTGTCCTGATCGACCGCGGCTAACAGGCTGTATATCAGTAGTTGCAGCCCGTCTTCCTCCGCCTGCAGCGCCCGTTTTACGACGGCACGCTCCAGCGCAATCGCGGTGAGCACCATGAATACAACCAGCACCACCATCGATACCAGCGTCAGCCTGGATTTAATCGATTTCACCTTAGTGCTCTTTCAACATTATAAATACGAGTTCAGTAAGCTTGTCTAGCTTGGCTCCGCACGCTGCAGCGTGAAACGATAGCCTCGTCCACGCAGGGTTTCAATTGGCTTTAGGCTTTCGTCAGGATCCAGTTTCTGGCGTAAACGTCGAATAAACACTTCAATGACATTACTGTCATTGTCCGATTCATCATCATATAAGTGCTCGGTTAAAACCGTCTTCGAGATCACCTCTCCGGCATGCAGCATCAGGTATTCCAGCACCTTGTACTCGTAGGCCGTTAAATCCAGCTCACGCTCGTCGACATAGATTCGCTGGGCCGCGGTATCGAGGCTGACCGGAGAGCATACGATGCGCGAATCCGACCATCCCGAAGCACGCCTGATCAGTACACGAATTCGCGCCATCATTTCCTCGTGGTGGAAAGGCTTGACCAGGTAATCATCGGCACCCGCGTCGAGTCCCTCTACCTTGTCCTGCCAGCGACCCCTGGCGGTCAGGATCAGGATCGGAATTTTGTTGGCCTGGTCGCGGATCTGGTTAATCACTTCAAGGCCCGACATTTTTGGCAGCCCCAGGTCGATAATGGCAACATCGGCCGGATATTCCTGCACCAGGTAAAGGCCATCGGCACCATTGTCAGCGCTGTCGACCGCAAAACCCTCGGATTTCAAACGTGTGACAATTTGCTGCTGGATATCGACATCGTCTTCTATGACTATCGCTCGCATAGGATTTCTCGCATATCTGATAATAAATATTAGATCACAGGCGTAATTTGAATGCGCATTTTTATCCGCTTACCGGGATCATAGGGCATCTCGACGTGATAACGCCTGCCACGATACTTGTAGGTCACGTCATAACCATCGACGACCTCCTCGTAGTTCACCTGGTGCCGGGTCTTGCAATGCTCCTCGTAGCCGACAACTTTACTGTCGTGCTGTTGCGAGTGCCCGTTGACCGCATCATGACCGATTTGCGCACCGATGAGTGTGCCAACGGCGGTGGCAACTTTATTTCCCCTTCCTTTACCAAACTGGTGACCGACAATACCCCCAATCAGGCCGCCGGCAAGCATGCCCCCGGCTGAATTGGGGTAATGTTCACGGGTGTGATATACCGGCTCTTCCCGGCACTCGCGTACTGGCCTGGATACCTGCACCTCACGGTAGATCGGGCGCACATCGACCACTTTCGCGTATTCGAATAGATCCTGTCGGGGGCTATCTCGATACTGCTTCTGGCCGTGATTTTTATGTTCCGCGCCAGCTGAGCCGGCAAATACCAGGATCGCAACAGCAATGGTTGTTTGCAGAGTTTTCATGCCTGTCTCCTACTTTTATCAGTATGGCCCGCAATATAAGCGGAACCAACTGAACCAAGCCTTAACAAGCTTAACGAACTTTTCACCGTGAATTATGGTGGCGTCTCACAAGATTCCGATACGTCAACCCAGCGTGCGCTGGGGGGCCCTTTACACGGGAATGACCAGGATTGCTTAGTCCCGACGCAGCTTGTCGCTGATTGCGATCGGAGTCGGATAACGTGCCACAACATAGTATGAAGAGAAAACAAAACTGGCCAGGGTCGCAATCTGGATCAGGTAGGATACCTCTGCTCGAACAATTGCAAGCTCGGTCGCCATGACGGCAATCAGCAACGAAAATTCACTCATTTGACCAAGGCGCATGGCAATTTCGGTTGATTGTCCGGGGCCCTCCTGATTGAGGCGCATCAACAAGCGATATAGCGCTGGTTTGACGGCTATTGCAATCAGGGTTAATCCCAACGCTTCGAGCCATATCGCCGGTAGAACGCCGAGGTTAAAATTGGCACCGAGCGCGACAAAGAAAATAATCAGGAAGAAATCGCGTAGCGGCTTTAGATTTTCCGAGATGAATAGTGCGATCGGGCTGCGTGCGATCGAAACCCCGGCAATGAATGCGCCAATTTCATAAGACAGCCCTATTTGTTCGGCAACTTCGGCCACGCCAAGGCACCATCCCACCGCGAGCAGAAATATGTACTCCTGGATGCGGTCGAAGCGCCTGATCAGCATCGACAGAAGGTATCTCTCCAGCAGGTAGCAGGCCAACACCAGTAATGGAAACGCGATTAACGGTTTACTCATGGCATACCAACCGAAATCCGAACTGGCACTGCCCTCCAGCAGCAGTAACAGAAAGATTGCGATGATATCCTGCAGCAGCAGAATACTGATAATGACCTCGCCGGTATGCTGATGGTGCAGTACCGTGGTTGGAATCAGTTTCAAACCGATGATCGTGCTGGAAAACATCAGCGCGGATCCAACAATCAGGGCCTCGATATGGGTATAACCAAATGCCAGGCTG
>JARFPR010000303.1 GCA_029288195.1 Gammaproteobacteria bacterium
TCGAAGCCAAGCGCCTCGAGCGAGCCAAGGTACAGTTCCTGAAAATTGTCCGGTGAAGGTTTCAACAATACCTGGAACTGGAAATAATGCTGCAAGCGGTTGGGATTTTCGCCATAGCGCCCGTCGGTCGGTCGTCGGCTCGGCTGCACGTAAGCCGCACGCCAGGGCTCCGGGCCGATGGCACGTATGAAGGTCGCCGGGTGGAAGGTACCGGCGCCGACCTCCATATCCAGGGGCTGCAAGATCACGCAGCCCTGCTCGGACCAGTAATTTTGCAAGGTCTGGATCAGCCCCTGGAAGCTACTCAATTCGGTCGCTGGCAACTCGCTCATTTAATTCACTGGTCAAAAGTGCGTGATTATAGCTAACTGACGTTTTTTACTCATTCATTTTCCTATCTTATTGTGTTGTGTTTTGAAGCGACTATGATACTGCACATGCAGAACATCATCGGCCAGTGGCTGCTTAGCCTCAAGCATTACATATTGATGTGCCTGCTGCTTTCCAGCCCCGAACGCCTGCCTTACAATCCATATTGTGTCGCCCTGAGTGTATTCGTTTATTTTCTGATCGGATTGTTGCTGGTCGATGAACAACGCAGCTACGCAGTGGTATGTGCACAGATATCCCTGGAACTCGGGATGCTGGGCCTGATCGCTTACTGGGGTTTGCGCTGGAAAAAATCACCCGGACGATTTCTGCAAACCTTTTCAGCCCTGGTTGGCGTCAACATGATTATTACCATGGTCACGATCCCGATCTACCGTAGCGTGACGAATAATGAAACCAGTATAGAGAATATCCTGATCTACGTGACCCTGGTCATCCTGATCTGGAACCTGGCGGTATTGTCGTTGATCTTCAAGCGCGCTTTTTCAATCTCTACCCATCTTTCAGCTATGATATCTTTTAATTATTTCGTGCTTTATCAATTCGTAGTGATCTGGTTCTCCTGGTGAAGATTTATATTCTTGGAATTTGCGGTACCTTCATGGCCGGCATAGCTCAAATAGCGCGTGAGCTGGGTTATGAAGTAGCAGGTTCCGATGCGAATGTTTACCCCCCGATGAGCACCCAGCTGGAACAAGCCGGAATCGAGCTAGATCATGGCTACAACGCCGATGCCTTACCTGGTGACTGTGACGTTTTTATCGTCGGCAATGCCATCACGCGCGGCAATCCTCAATTCGAAGCCATACTCGAGAGTGGATTGCGCTATACGTCGGGTCCTCAATGGCTTTACGAAGCGGTGCTGCAAAAGCGCTGGGTACTGGCGGTCGCCGGGACGCATGGCAAGACCACGACCAGTAGCATGCTCGCCTGGATACTCGATGATGCCGGGCTAGACCCGGGCTACCTGATCGGCGGTATCTGCCAGAATTTTTCGCAATCGGCCAAACTCGGTAGCGATCCATTCTTCGTGATCGAGGCTGATGAATACGACTCGGCGCTGTTCGATAAGCGTTCCAAGTTCATTCACTACCATCCGCGCACGCTGATTTTGAACAACCTAGAATTCGACCACGCCGATATCTTTGACGACCTGGCCGCGATCAAGCGACAGTTTCACCACCTGGTGCGAACCCTGCCCGGGAGCGCGCTGGTTATCGTCAATCACGATGATGAAGCGTTACGAGATGTCCTGGCGATGGGTTGCTGGAGCCGGCAATCGAGTTTCTCCAGCGTCGATCCGAATGCTGATTTTTTCCTCGATAAGGAAAACATACTGCACCAGGACACAAACAGCCATGCGCTGGAACTATCCCAACAGGGGCAGTTCAACGCATCAAACGCAAGCGCAGCAATTATCGCCGCTCGTCATGCCGGGGTAAGCATCGAAGTTTCGCTCGACGCCATGCGCCGGTTCTCCGGGGTTAAACGACGCCAGGAAGTGATCGCCGAAATTAACGGCGTCACAATCGTCGATGACTTTGCCCATCACCCGACCGCAATCGCGTTAACCCTGGAGGCACTGAAAGGAGCCACTGCCGGCCGCCTGATCGGTGTGCTGGATATACGTTCCAATACCATGCAAATGGGCACGCATGGGGACGAACTTGGTCAATCATTCGCCGCGGCTGACCTGATTTTGTTATGCGAAAACCCTGATTTAAATTGGGATATCGCGAAAATTGCAGAAACTGCATCTACAATAGTAGAAGTTAAAAACGATACACAACAGATTATCGACTACCTGCTGCAAAATTGTGAGCAGGGAGATCAAATCGTAATTATGAGCAATGGCGGTTTTGATAATATTCATCAACGTCTTATTCAAGCGCTGCAAAACTAGAAATCGGGTATGTCCGACAAATCACAAAGACCGACAAAGATCGCCAAGTATGAAATCAAACGCCGCATCGGACGTGGTTCCATGGGTGTCGTTTACGAGGCTTTCGATCCTTTCGTTCAGCGCACCGTCGCGATCAAGGTCGCGCATTCGGCTGCAGATATGGATACCGCGACCAAGCAAAAACTGCGTGAAGGTTTTTTTGCGGAGGTCTATAGCGCGGGGCGAATGCATCATCCCTCGGTGGTCAGCGTATACGATGCCGGACAGGAAGAAGATCTCAATTACATCGTCATGGAATTCGTCGACGGTGTGACCTTGCAGGAATACGTTGCCGGGAATAGAGTCCTCACTCCCAACCAGGTTGTCGATGTCATCTATCAATGCGCCAAGGGCCTTGATTACGTGCATCGTGAAGGCATTATCCATCGTGATCTGAAACCGGGTAACATCATGCTGAGTAACGATGGCGAGGTGAAAATCATGGATTTCAGTATCGCCCATGTCGATGTCGGTTTCGAGGGCCATGACACCGAGGTGCAGGGATCACCGATGTATATGCCTCCAGAACAATTATCCGAAGAAAAGCGCCTGGTGGCACAATCAGATATTTACTCGCTCGGTGCGGTGATGTACGCGTTGCTGGCGAAAAAGGCACCCTACAAGGCGGGCAGCCTGGAATCACTGATATACAAAATCAGTAACCTGGATCCCGAACCGGTCATGGAAATCAATCCCGAGGTGCCACAGCACATAGCCGATATTGTCGAGAAATCGATGCAAAAAATTATCTATGACCGCTATGAGTCAGCCTATCTACTGGCAACCGACCTGAGCAATTCCTTCGGCCGCTTACGTGGCGTCGGTGAGCGTATCGACATGCAGGAGAAATGGAAGACACTGCGCTTTCTCGCTTTCTTCAAGGATTTCAGTGACGATCAAATTACCGAGGTTGTCAATGCCAGCGAATGGACCGAGTTCAAGAAGGGTGAGGTTATTGTGACCGAGGGCGAACAGGAAACGGCGTTTTACATCATTGCCAAGGGTGGTGTAGAAGTCGTCAAGAATGAAAAGGTCGTGGGCATGATGAAACAGGGTGACTGTTTTGGCGAAATCGCTTTCCTGACACGCCAGCCTCGCAACGCTACTATCGTGGCACGAACCGAAGTCTCACTGATGCGGGTGAGCACATCGTTAATGGAACAGGCTTCTACCGAGACGCAATTGCGCTATTATCGCATCTTTCTCGAAAACCTGATTGCGCGACTTTCCCAGGCCACCGATAAACTGGTTGAAGCA
Organism: Gammaproteobacteria bacterium; assembly: GCA_029288195.1. Taxonomy (GTDB): domain Bacteria; phylum Pseudomonadota; class Gammaproteobacteria. The sequence goes on from JARFPR010000303.1 coordinate 3,590, forward strand.
GAAATAGCCATAACCGAGCCATGACCCCAACAACAATTACTCTGGCGATGACTGGAGCCTCCGGCGCCGAATACACACTGCGCCTGTTTGAATGCTGCCTGCAGAAAAACATCAAGGTTCAGTTTATTAACTCACAGCCTGGCCAGATAGTAATGGGCATGGAGACTGAATTAAAATTGTCCGGATCACCGCAAAAAATGCAGCAAAAGCTGGCTGAATATTTCGACGCCGATCCGACACTGATAAGCGTCTACTCAAAGGACCAGTGGACAGCGCCACCGGCAAGCGGGTCCTCGGTCGCCGATGCAATGGTGGTATGCCCATGCAGCATGGGAAGTCTTGCATCGATTGCCGTTGGCAGCAGCGAGAACCTGATTCATCGCGCCGCCGATGTGGCCATCAAGGAACGCCGAACCCTGATCCTGGTGCCGCGGGAAACTCCCTTCTCCAGTATTCATCTCGAGAACATGCTCAAGCTGTCACGCCTCGGGGTAGTGATATTGCCGCCCAATCCCGGGTTTTACCACGGTGCCAGTTCTGTCGCCGAGCTGGTTGATTTTATAGTCGCACGCATCCTCGACCAGCTTGGTATCGATAATGACCTGTCCCCGCGCTGGGGGGAATGAACAGGCGCTGAAGCAATGATAAACCATGGCTGAAATTCCACTGTTCCCGCTGAAAACCGTTTTACTGCCTGGTAATACACTGGAACTTAAAGTTTTCGAAACTCGCTACCTCGACATGATCGCTACCTGCATGCGCGAGAACAGTCCGTTTGGCGTGGTATTGATCCACCAGGGAGACGAAACCACAATCGATACGGATATCTACTCGATCGGGACAACCGCTGCCATCAATGACTGGGAAAATCGGGCTGACGGTCTGCTAGGGATCACCGCCCTGGGTATCGAGCGTTTTGAAATACTGTCAACCCATACCCAGCACGACGGCCTGACGTTTGCGGACACCAAAATCCTGGATGAAGACAGCACCCATGAAATGCCTGAACAATTCGCCTATATGCTGGATTTGCTCGACCATGTGAGTGCCCACGAGGGTCGAATTCGTGATGATGACCAGGGCTTTTGTGCCATTCTTTATCAACTAATTTACCTGCTACCGCTGGAGACAGCGCTGAAGCAGCGCCTGCTCGAAATCCCCGATTGCAATGACCGCGCACTGATTCTGCATGCCGAGCTGATTCGGCTCGGTGTGATTCAATACATCAAGCCCGAATCTACCCAGCTTTAGGCCCGGGGGGTTCCAATTCGTCGCAAGCGGGCATAGACTCCTTCTGCTTGGTCTGAGGGAGACAGCTGCAATGAAAAGACTCGTATTTGCAACCTGGCTTTGCCTGTTTTGCACATTAGCCCAGGCGGCTGAACTCTCCGGTGTTTTCGTCGCTGATGAAATCAAAACTGCCGATGGGCAGTCCCTGGTCCTTAACGGGGTGGGTTTGCGTGAAAAATTATGGGTAGACGTTTACGTGGGCTCGCTTTACCTGCCGAGCAAGTCCGGCGATGTCGCTGAAATTCTGTCAAAACCAGGTCCCTGGCGGGTACAACTTGATTTTGTCTACAAGGAAGTCTCCCAAGAGAAACTGCTAAAAGGCTGGCGTGAGGGTTTCGAAAAAAATCAGGATTCCGAAACCTTGAAACAGCTCCAGTCACGTATTGATGAGTTCTACGCTTACTTTGATTCCAGCGCCGTCATGAAAGATCAGTACATTTTCGATTATTTACCTGCACAGGGCACCCGGATCAGCAAGAACCAACAGCAACTGGGCTTGATCCCGGGTGAGGATTTCAGAAACGCTCTACTTGAAATCTGGCTCGGTAATTATCCAGCGGATAAGAAGCTGAAAAAAGGCATGCTCGGCCTCTAAGAATCGTCTTTGCTGTTTAGAGTTCGGCGAAAGTGGCGGCGGCGGCCTCGATAGTCTGTTCGATCTCCGCGGCGCCGTGCATCGCACTGACAAATCCCGCTTCGTAAGCAGACGGCGCCAGGTAAATATCGCGTGCCAGCATGCCATGGAAGAATTTTTTGAAGAGCTCGGTATCGCAAGCGCTCACCTGGCTAAATCGCGTCACTTCCGGCTGATCGGTAAAAAACAGGCCGAACATTGCGCCTACCTGGTTGGCACGCATAGCGATGCCGTTGGCTTCGGCCGCCCCCAGGATCCCACTAACAAGTTGCCCGGTTCGTTGCGCCAGGTCTTCGAAAAATCCCGCGCGCGATATGATTTCGAGATTTTTTAACCCGGCCGCCATCGCCACCGGATTGCCTGACAGCGTGCCCGCCTGATAAACAGGCCCCAACGGTGCAATATGATTCATAATTTCGTGCTTGCCACCAAAAGCACCGACCGGCATCCCGGCACCGATGACTTTACCAAGCGTGGTCAGGTCAGGAACGATATCATAGCGCTCCTGTGCACCCCCGAGTCCAACCCGGAACCCGGTCATGACTTCATCGAAGATCAGTACGCTCGATGATTCATCGCAACATTCCCGCAGCGTTGGTAGAAAGCTGGCGACCGGTGGTACACAGTTCATATTGCCGGCTACGGGTTCGACAATCACGCAGGCAATTTCAGCACCGATCTCGGCAAACACCTGTTTAACCTGGTCAGCATTGTTGTATTCGAGCGTGACGGTATGATCGGCAAGCACGGACGGAACTCCGGGTGAGCTCGGCACGCCCAGCGTCAAGGCACCCGAACCTGCCTTGATCAACAGGGAATCCGCATGCCCGTGGTAGCAACCCTCGAACTTGATGATCTTGTCACGCCCGGTGTATCCACGCGCGAGACGGATTGCACTCATGGTTGCTTCGGTACCCGAACAGGTCATACGCACCAGGTCGATGTTTGGCATCAAGTCACAGATGCGCTGCGCCAGCTGTACCTCGAGCGGCGACGGCGCGCCGAAACTCAAGCCTTTTTGCACGGTCTCGGTAACAGCAGCGATAATTTCTGGATGCGCATGACCGCATATCATCGGTCCCCAGGAGCCAACATAGTCGATATAACGTCTGCCATCGACGTCAACCAGGTAGGCACCCTCGGCATGATCGATAAAAGGCGGTGTACCTCCAACCGCGGCAAATGCGCGCACCGGCGAATTAACCCCGCCCGGGATTACTTTTACAGCCTGTTCAAACAGTTTTTCGGAGTGATTCATAGCTTTTCATACGAAACTAAACGATACCCACATCATACAATAAACTAACCGGGACGATCGCGGATTTCGAAACGCCGAGCCGCTATCAGAATCAGCAACAATGCCGGAATGCCCAGAATTGCAGTGACCAGGAAGAAGCTGGGGTACCCGATCGCATCGACCATCGATCCCGAGTAACCGCCCAATACCTTTGGAATCAGGGTCATCAACGAGCTAAAGATAGCGAACTGCATCGCGGTGAAGGAGACATTGGTAAGGCTCGACAGGAAGGCGACGAACGCGGCGCTCGCAATGCCTGCCGACAGGTTATCGGCAGAGATTACGACGTAAAGCCAGAACATATCGTAGCCGATGCTTGCCAGCAGCATGAACAGCAAATTGGTCGCCGCCGCGAGCACCGCGCCCAACAGCAGGATACGCATCACGCCGTAACGAAGCGCGAGAAACCCTCCCAGGAAACCACCGGCGATAGTCATCAACAGGCCGAAGGTTTTGACCACGCTGGCGATTTCGGTTTTGCTGAAACCGAGATCCTGGTAGAAGACGTTTGAAATAACCCCAAGAACGATATCGGAAATTCGATAAAGTCCGATCAATGCTAGCAATATCCAGGCCAGTGACCAGCCGTAACGACTGAAGAAATCACGTATCGGCATCAGGTAAGTACGCTCCACCATCGCGTAACCGACAATGCCGGATTTGACCAGCACTAATGCCAGCAGCCACATAAACGACAATGCCAGCGCAAGACGCAGGGATTCCACCAGCAACGCGGCCAGGAAAGGGTTGGCCAATACCGTGCCCAGAGATGTCTTAACACTACTGGCAATATCCCCCGAAAAGAAAAAAACACCGACGAATCCCCCAATCGCGACCACGAACATCAGTAAAAATTGTAAATAGTCCTGGCTGGTACCAGCAACACTGTCTCTGTCTGCTCTTTGCGGTTCATCGATTACCAGCGTGGTGGCAACGCCAACCAGCATTGCAAGCGCCATCGCGCAATAGGTCCATTGCCATGCCTGATAGTCATAGGCTTCGCCACTGGTGCCAAACCAGTCGGCGAGGTATAGCGAGCCTGCACCCGCCACCAGCATACCGATACGATAACCGGCAATATAGGTTGCCGACATCATTGCCTGTAATTCAACTTCGGCCGATTCGATACGATAGGCATCGATGACGATATCCTGGGTTGCCGAGGAGAAGCCGAGTAAAACCGCAGCCAGCGCCATCAGGGTCAGACTCGATTGATTCGCCGCGGGGTCGATCGATGCCATGGCAAGGATTGCAACAATGATCGCGAATTGCGCAGCCAATATCCAGGCGCGCCGGCGACCGAGCATCCGGGTCAACCAGGGCAAGGGTAATTGATCAACCAGGGGCGCCCACACGAACTTGAAAGAATAGCCAAGCGCGGCCCAGCTGAAATAGGTTACTGCGGCACGTTCAGCCCCGGCTTCACGTAGCCACAGACTCAGTGATGAAAAGATCAGTAAAAGCGGGATGCCGGCCGAAAAACCAAGGAATAGCATCGTCACAACACGCCGATGAAAAAATAACCTGAGCGGGGAAACGGATTGCAGATTGCTTTGCTGCACTAGCCTGCGGGCTCAAGGTCATAGTCCATAATCAACGGCGCATGATCGGAAAAGCGCTTATCTTTATAAATCCGTGCCCGCTGAATTCGGTCTTTCAATCCGGGTGTGACAATCTGGTAATCGATACGCCAGCCGACGTTCTTGTCCCAGGACTGTCCCCGGTTTGACCACCAGGTGTATTGTTCTTCGCGTTTATCGACAACGCGAAACGCATCAATAAAACCCACGCGTTCGAACAGGTCGGTCAGCCAGGCGCGCTCCTCGGGTAGAAATCCGGAGTTTTTCTGGTTGGAGCGCCAGTTTCTTAAATCAATATTCTGATGCGCAATATTCCAGTCTCCACAGATGATGAATTCACGGCGTTTACGTCGCAGCGATTGCAGATGCAGCATAAAACTATCAAGAAACCGCCACTTGGATTCCTGGCGGTGATCACCTGACGAACCCGATGGCGCGTACAGTGAAATGATCGACAGGTTGCGATAGCGATATTCGAGGTAACGCCCCTCGTTATCGAACTCGGATTCGCCATAACCGCGAATCACCTGCAACGGCTTCTCCCTGCTGTAAATCGCCGTTCCGGAGTAGCCTTTTTTCAATGCATCGTAGTAGCTACAGTAGTAATTACGGGGATGAAATATCGGCTGCTCCAGCTGCTCGGTTTGCGCCTTGGTTTCCTGCACACAAATGAAGTCCGCACGCTGACGGGGTAGCCAGTCGAAAAAGCCCTTGCGCGCCGCCGCACGAATACCGTTGGTGTTTACTGAGATCACGCGCATCTGAAACTGCTACCAATATTATATTCTGGCGATATGATACATGACTTGAGATATCCGACTAGGGCCTGTTAACACTAATCCAATGGGCTCTGTTGCGTCTGAAAAAGCGCCAATTGAGGCGCGAGAAGCGTAGTTCGGTCATTCCAAATGAGCGACGAGCAACGAATAGTGGCCCTTTTTCAGGCGCAACCCTTCGGGCTGGGGCTATTTTTTTCACCCAGGGGCGTTATCATTCGCTCATGTAGAGTGACTACACCACGCTCATTCTGCCTTGCTGGATGAAAAAATAGTCCCAGCAGAACCCATTGGATTAGTGTTAACAGGCCCTAACGATTCGCCCATGCAAGCTTACCAATCCCGTTTCGTCGACTACTGCCTGCAGCGCGGCGCCCTCAGCTTTGGCGAATTCACGCTCAAATCCGGTCGCGTCAGTCCTTACTTTTTCAACGCCGGAATTTTTAATCGTGGCGCCGATCTCGCGGCACTCGCCGGGTTCTATGCCGATGCAATTCAGCATAGTAAAACTGATTTCGACCTGCTGTTCGGCCCTGCTTACAAAGGTATACCCCTGGCCGCAATTACCGCGAGCGCATTGTACCAACAACATCAACGTGACATCCCGTACGCATTTAACCGTAAGGAAGCCAAGGATCACGGCGAAGGAGGAAATACAGTGGGCGCCGAAATTAAGGGTCGGGTGATGATTATCGACGATGTCATCACCGCCGGAACCGCCATTCGGGAATCTATCGAGTTAATCGAGACCCTGGGTGCCGAAGTTTGCGCCGTCATGATTGCAGTTGACCGGCAGGAAAAAGGTTCGGCAGATCTCTCTGCAATCCAGGAACTGGAGCAACAGGGATTGCGCGTCATCTCGATCGTAAAACTCGACCATATCCTCGAGTATTTGCAAACCAGCGGGGATAGCAAGCATCGGGCAGCCATCGAAGCTTACCGGGCCGAGTACGGAATCGACTGAACTCAGACCGGTCGATACAGTCTACTTAGGTTCTTAAGATATAAAAACAGGTGCACCATGCTTCGAGTCTTAATGCTCACCAGCCTGATCTCGCTTTCTGCCTACGCTGGCGAGCCTATTGAAATCAGCAGCGGAGAAAGGCAAACCGCCGTCGTCGAACTCTACACCTCGGAAGGCTGCTCGAGCTGTCCACCCGCCGATCGCTGGTTGTCGCGACTTGTTGACACACCCAAAGACGAGCTTAACGTTCTCGCACTGGCGTTTCATGTTGATTACTGGGATTACCTGGGCTGGAAGGATCGCTTTTCCAGCGCAGAATATACCCGCCGTCAACGCCACCTGGGCGCTAATAACCAGCAACGCACAATCTATACCCCCGAGTTTTTTGTCAACGGCATGGAGGCTCGCGGCGCCAGTAAAATTCTCGACAAAATCCAGCAGGCTAACCAGCGACAAGCGCCTCTTGACCTTAAACTTACCGTTTCCAGGGATGAAACCGGACTTCTGCTTGAGCTTCATTCCCCTGGAGACCGAAGCACGGTCGGGCAAATTCATCACCGTTACCTGGTTTATGAAAATGACCTGTCGACCGATGTAAAACGCGGCGAAAATTCAGGTGAAACACTGAATCATCAGCAAGTGGTGCGCTACATGAGCCAGGCGCAGAACTTACAGCAAAACAATCAGCACCGTATCGCGATAGATCCCGACTGGAATCCACAGAATATAGGGG
>JARFPR010000348.1 GCA_029288195.1 Gammaproteobacteria bacterium
CATGGATGTATTTACGGCGTTCCCGCAAAATACAGCCCGGCAGCCTCGCCGTTTACTGGGAAGAAATTGAAGATTGGTACCAGGAGATCCCCGCTTTCGCGGGGATGACACAGACCTTTACGAGATCCCGGTGGGGATGACAGTGTTTGGTCAGGCGACCTTGACCGGGAAGGCGGTGTTGGCCGCGGCGGTGTAGTTTTCCATTTCGTTGAAGTTGAGGTAACGGTAGACATCGTCGGCCATGGTATTGATGTCATTCGCATACTGCATGTACTCGTCCATGCTCGGAATCTTGCCGAGGATCGAGGCGACCGCCGCAAGCTCCGCCGAGGCCAGGAAAACATCGGCGTCTTTACCGAGACGATTCGGAAAGTTACGTGTCGAGGTCGAAACCACGGTCGAATTTTCCGCTACCCTGGCCTGGTTACCCATGCACAGCGAACAGCCTGGCATTTCGGTACGCGCGCCCGAGCGACCAAAAATATTGTAGTAACCCTCGGCGGTTAACTGTGCCTCGTCCATCTTGGTTGGTGGTGCAATCCACAGACGGGTGACAACCGGGTCGGTGAGTTTATCGAGCAGCTTGCCGGCGGCGCGAAAATGGCCGATGTTGGTCATGCAGGAACCGATGAAGACTTCGTCGATTTTTCTGCCTGCGACATCCGACAACGGCTTGATGTCATCCGGGTCGTTGGGGCAGGCCAGTAGCGGCTCGGTGATTTCGGCGAGATCGATTTCGATAATCTCGGCATACTCGGCATCGGCATCAGCTTCCAGTAATTCTGGATTGGCGAGCCATGCTTCCATTTCTTCGATGCGTCGTGTAATCGTACGCACGTCGCCGTAGCCCTCGTTGACCATCCATTTGAACATCGTAATGTTGGAATTCATGTACTCGATGATCGGTTCCTTGTCGAGCTTGACAGTGCAACCCGAGGCGGAACGTTCGGCCGAGGCGTCGGACAATTCGAAGGCCTGTTCGACCTTGAGCTGCGGCAGGCCTTCAATTTCGAGCACGCGCCCCGAAAAGACATTCTTCTTGCCTTTTTTCTCGACCGTCAACAACCCACGCTGAATCGCGGCATAAGGAATCGCGTTGACCAGGTCACGCAGGGTGATACCCGGTTGCATCTCGCCTTTAAAGCGCACCAGCACCGATTCCGGCATGTCGAGCGGCATGACCCCGGTTGCGGCCGCAAAGGCAACCAGTCCGGAACCCGCCGGAAACGAAATGCCGATCGGAAAACGGGTATGCGAGTCGCCGCCGGTACCGACGGTATCGGGCAGCAGCATACGGTTCATCCACGAATGGATTACGCCATCACCCGGGCGCAGTGAAATACCGCCACGATTCTGCATGAAGTCAGGCAGGGTGTGATGGGTTACCACGTCCACCGGCTTCGGGTAGGGCGCGGTATGACAGAAAGACTGCATCACCAGGTCGGCGGAGAAGCCGAGGCAGGCCAGGTCTTTCAATTCATCGCGCGTCATCGGCCCGGTCGTGTCCTGCGAGCCGACCGTGGTCATCTTCGGTTCGCAATACATGCCCGCGCGCACCCCGGGTAAGCCACAGGCTTTGCCAACCATCTTCTGTGCCAGCGTGTAGCCTTTGCCGCTGTCTTCGGGAACCTGCGGTTTTTCGAATAAGTCGGTATCGCTTAAGTTCAGCGCCTTGCGTGCACGCTCGGTCAAACCGCGTCCGATGATCAACGGAATACGTCCACCAGCCTGCACTTCATCCTGAAGCACATTGGTGCTGAGCTCGAAGCTTGCAACTACTTCATCGCTGTCATGACGCGTGGCCTTGCCCGCGAACGGATAGATATCGATAACATCGCCCATTTCCATCTGGCTGACATCCATTTCGATCGGTAACGCGCCGGCATCTTCCATGGTATTGAAGAAAATCGGCGCAATCTTGCTACCGAAGCAATAACCGCCATTGCGCTTGTTCGGAATGAAAGGAATATCATCACCCATGTGCCATAGCACCGAGTTGGTCGCCGATTTGCGCGACGAGCCGGTACCGACGACATCGCCGACATAGGCGATCGGATGACCCAGCGCTTTAAGCTCGGCAATTTTTTCGAGCGGCTTGTCGGTCAGGCCTTCACGAGAGTTCTTCAGCATCGCGTTGGCATGTAGCGGGATATCGGGCCGCGACCAGGCATCCTGTGCCGGGGACAGATCATCGGTGTTGGTTTCACCGGGAACCTTGAACACCGAGACGGTGATCTTGTCGGCGAGTCCAGGCCTGGATGTAAACCATTCAGCATTGGCCCAGGATTCGAGCACCTGTTTGGCATAGGCATTCCCAGCCTCGGATTTTTCGACAACATCGTGGAAGGCATCGAACACCAGCAGAGTATGCGCCAGCGCCTTGACCGCAGCGGCTGCGGTTTCGTCATCGTCGAGACAGGTTATCAACGGTTCGATATTATAGCCGCCAAGCATGGTGCCGAGAATTTCGACCGCCCTGACCTTGTCGATTAACGAGGTTGACGCCTCACCGCGGGTAATTGCCGCGAGAAATCCAGCCTTGACATAAGCCGCTTCATCGACGCCTGCAGGTACATGCTGGGTCAGTAACTCGAGCAGGTAATTTTCTTCGCCCGCGGGAGGATTCTTGATCAATTCCACCAGCTCTGCGGTTTGCTGTGCATCCAGTGGCTCGGGAGGGATCCCCTGTTTGGCGCGTTCATCAATGTGTTCGCGATACGCCTGTAGCATTTCGTTATTCTCTCTGGTCAGTAGATACTAGTAAATGGCACCGTTTCAGCGTTTATCAATCGGCACGTAATCCAGGTCGATCGCACCATTGTAAAGCTGGCGCGGGCGCCCGATTTTCTTCTCGGAGTCCGTCATCATTTCGTTCCACTGCGAAATCCAGCCGATGGTGCGCGCCATTGCAAAAATAACGGTGAACATATTCATCGGGATACCCATCGCAAGGAAAATAATACCCGAGTAAAAATCGACGTTCGGGTACAGGTTACGCTGTACGAAGTACTCGTCTTCGAGCGCGACCTTTTCCAGTGCCATCGCGGTTTCGAGCAGTTTTTTCTGCTCCCCGGTAGCCTCCATGTCGTTCAGCAACTGGTGGCAGATTTCGCGAATCAACTTGGCGCGCGGATCGTAATTCTTGTAAACCCGGTGGCCGAAGCCCATCAGTCGAAACGAATCGCTCTTATCCTTGGCGCGATCGACAAAAGCCTGCAGCGGCTTTCCAGAATTATTGATATCAATCAACATCCGCACTACCGCTTCGTTAGCACCACCGTGTGCGGGTCCCCACAGGGCCGCAATTCCGGACGCGACCGCGGCAAACGGATTTGCATCCGAACTACCGGCCAGGCGAACCGTCGAGGTTGACGCGTTCTGCTCGTGATCGGCGTGCAAGATCATGATCAGGTCGAGTGCCTTGGCCAGCAACGGATCGGGCGTATAGTCTTCCGACGGCATCGAGAACATCATGTAAAGGAAATTATCGGTATAGTCGAGATGGTTTTTCGGATAAACGAAGGGCTTGCCGTTGGCATAACGATAACTCATCGCGGCAATGGTCGGCATCTTGGCGACCAGGCGATAGGCCGTGATCATGCGATGCTCTTCGTTATGAATATCCATGTGGTCGTGGTAGAAAGCAGCGAGTGCACCGACCACCCCAACCATGATGGCCATCGGATGGGCGTCACGCCTGAAACCACTGAAGAATCGAATCATCGCCTCGTGCAGCATGGTGTGATTGGTGACAGTAGTCTGAAAGTAGTCGAGCTCATCCTTACCCGGCAGACGGTTGTTCAGTAGCAAAAAGCAGACTTCCAGATACGAGCTGTGCTCGGCAAGTTGATCGATTGGGTAACCGCGGTATTGCAATACACCCTCGCCACCATCGAGGAAAGTGATCGCACTGGAGCAACTGGCGGTGGACATAAAACCGGGGTCATAGGTGAAATAACCCAGTTCCTTGTAAAGCTTGCCGATATCAATCACCTTGGGGCCTGCGGTGGGTGTGTAAAGCGGTAACTTGACTTCTTTACCGGTGGCATCATCGATAATAGTGACGGTTTCTTCGGTGCTCATAGTTTTTCCTCAAAGGTCAGCAGTTCCCGTTCAACTGTTGTAATAATTTGGTGTCGACGGGCATCATCCGGGCCTTGCGGCCGGGACGTTTGGACAACGGCAAGCGCTCAATATACCCATTATTGAATTATCCCGCTAACCCTGTTGACCATTATTAAGTTTATTTATCCTGAAAATTAATTCTTGTTGCCCGCATAAAACCTGGTTTTGCGTCATTTCCGTTTTTAAAAAATCAATTTCTATTAAATATATTGTTGACAATATTGATTAATATATGCATATATTCGCTAATTATTGCAAATTATTGCTTATATTGTTGACAATTTATGACTGGAACGCCCTCAATCGTTAATACAGAAGAGTTGCATGAATCGCCGACACTGGCGCTGCGCACTTTTGACAGCATCAAGTCCGACATCATCAACGGCGAGCTTGCGCAGGGTTCGAAAATCGTCGAATCCGACCTGGCGTTGAAATACGGCATCAGTCGCGGGCCCTTGCGCGAGGCTATTCATCGCCTCGAGAGAATCAAACTGATTGTTCGAATTCCGCATGCCGGTTCACGCGTGATCACGCTTGATACCCGTATGATGGAAGATATCTACAACGCGCGTGAATCCCTCGAAGGCATGGCCGCACGACTCGCCGCGCGCCTGATGTCCGATGCTGAAATCGAGTCGCTGTCGAAATTGCTGGACCAGCATGCGGCGGCCATCAGTGAAACCGACGGTAAGGCCTATTTTCAGCGCGAGGGCGATATCGATTTTCATTACCGCATCGCAGTCGCCAGTCAGAACCAGTGGATACTGGAAAAATTAAACGGCGAGCTTTACCAGCTAATACGCATGTGTCGCCATCAATCAGGGCAATTTCCGTCGCGGGCACAAACCGCGCTCGAACAGCATCGCCAGATTGCCGCGGCGATCGCAAGGCGCGACGAAGAACTGGCCGAAATACTGATGCGCCGCCATATCAGCGGCGCCTGGGAAATCGTTAAAACTATTCTCGAGGATCAATATGACTGAAACAACTTCGACCGGGAAGAAACTACGCCAGGCCGTAGCCGCGAATAATCCGTTACAGGTTGTCGGTGCCGTTAACGCCTACAGCGCGATCATGGCGCAGAAATGCGGGCACCAGGCGTTATACCTGTCGGGCGGTGGTGTTGCAGCCTGTTCCCTCGGTATCCCCGACCTTGGCATCAGCACGCTCAACGACGTGCTCGAAGACGCCCGCCGCATTACCGATGCCAGCAGCCTGCCGCTGCTGGTCGATGTCGATGTGGGCTGGGGTGGCGC
>JARFPR010000401.1 GCA_029288195.1 Gammaproteobacteria bacterium
TTGGACCGATGAGGCCGACCAGTTCACCAGCATCGACCCGGATATCAATTGCTTCGAGTATCTGGATCGAATCGATGCGGTAATCGATGCCGTGGCCACTGAGCAGGCTCATTGCAATACATTCCTCGATTTCAGGATCAGGAACAAAAAGAACGGCGCGCCGACCAGAGCGGTAATCACACCAAGCTTCATTTCGCCATGGTCAGAAAATACCTGCACCACGATGTCGGCAACTAGCAACAGGATTGCCCCGGTAATGGCGCTCGATAGCAACAGACGCCTGGGCTCGTAGGCTACAAACGGGCGGATCAAATGAGGCACCACCAGGCCGATAAATCCTATGTTCCCCGCCACCGACACCGCCGCGCCAACACTGGCGGTCACGCCGAGAATCAATAGCAGGCGCATTCGGGCGACATTAAAACCCATCGACGTTGCCGTTTCTTCACCGAGCGTCAATGCATTCAGAAAACGTCCGCAGTAAAGCATCATACCCCAGCCGACCAGCATGAACGGCATCGCGATGTAGAGATCGTTGACACTGCGATTCGAGACAGAACCGAGTAGCCAGAAAACTATTTCCTGCATGGCATAAGGGCTTTCAGCAAAATTGAGTGCCAGTGCTATAAGGGCCCCGCCAATTGCGTTTATCGCAATACCCGCGAGAATCAGCGTAATAATCGAACGATTCTGACCAACCAGTAAAAAGATAACGATCATCGCAACCAGGGCACCGATCAATCCCCCCAGCGGTAACAGGAACCAGGCAATACCTGCGATACCATAATAAAATACGATCACCGCGCCGAGCGCGGCTCCGTTGGAAACACCGATGATGCCAGGTTCGGCCAGGGGATTACGCAGCAATCCCTGCAAGGATGCACCCGCCAATCCCAGCGTAGCGCCAATCAACAGCGCCAGCAGAGAACGGGGTAAACGAATATCAAACAGAATCAATGATTCTATCGTGATGCGGTCGCTGAGCCAGTCCTGTATCGCCTTGCCAGGATCGATATCGACCGGCCCGACGTTGAGTGCCAGCGCCAGCACCAGCAGCAAAACCGGTAACAATATACTGTAAAGTGTCGAAGCCTTGAGCGCCTTGATGTTCACCGCCGTCGGGCCATTCTTTCGACTGCCTCGGTAATCATCGGCCCGGCACAAATTCGCAGTCGGGTCGGTATATCCAGGTATTCCCGTTGTTTAATCATTTTATCGAGCGCCGGGTGACCCATATAGGCCGTGGCAAGTGAGTCAGTCCGCGACAGGGTGCGATCGACCTGTAACACATCAGGGTCAGCTGCAATCAGCGATTCCAGCGCAATCGGCTTGAATCCATCGATCCCCATTTCTGCCGCGAGATTAATGTAACCGGCATGGGTGAACAGGTCGTCCTCCAGCGTATTGGCGCCGATGGTAAAACCGTTCGGTGAATAGACAATCACCGACTTTCGTGGACGCTCGGCATATCGTTCGGCAATCTCGACAAGCTCCTGCTGCATGGTACGAATGATCGTTTCGGCACGTTTCTGGTTACCGGTCCATTCACCGAACTGCCTGAGCAAAACGTAAATATCTTCGATCGATCGGGCCGGTGGAATTTGCTCGACCCGGTAACCTAACTGGCGCAGGAATTTTGCCGTATCCCAGGCCGCAAACTGACTCGCTACCACCAGGTCCGGATGATACCGGATGACCTCCTCTACCGACGAGTTATTGAGCGGAATTCCACCCACGGCATCGATCATGTAGGACATGTTCTTATCCTTCGCCCAGACCGATAACGACGCAATCTGCTCACGCTCGGCTAGTATTAACAGCAACTGGTCGGTGCATAGTCCGATAGAGACGATTCGCTGAGGCCTTTCACCGGCAAACAGAGTTGCCGAGGCCAACAACAAGACGTTAAAACAGAGGCAGTAGGATTTCATCAGCATAATTACTATTGACCTGGACTATTCTCCGGATTGCGCTCCCGCAGTAAAGCCTCTATTTAGCTTGGTTTCAGGGGTGTTGAAATTTTGACGTTACCGACGAACGGTCATATTTGGGCTATAAGTGGTCACATGATATCCCGAATAACAACTATGCTTTTATTACACCTTAATAACACGTGAAGCGCATCACACTATCCCTATTAACTTTTTAACGTCATCTTTTATCTCCTGTGAACGTGAAATTACCAGGTTCAGGGCATTTTGGCGGGGAACACAGGTAACAAATGCTGGCACCAAAACTCAAAGTCGTTAGCGCCAAGGGCGGAAAAAATCCCGTGTACAACTCCGTAAAACGTTTCTCCCTGGAAGGACTCAGCGACCTGATCCGTGTACTCATGGAAAACGTTGACGATGCCATGTTCGAACTGTCGGACAAGGTCAAGAATGACCGTGAGCGCAACTTGTACATGGAAGCAATGCGTGAAATCAGGTTAAAACGTGACGGTATCAAGAAAAATTTCGGTCATGAAATGCAGCGGCGCTTCGACGCTTTTATCACAGGCGATTCCGGCACTACCGAAGTAGATGACGAAGAGGAGCTGACCCTGGTCGAACTCGATGACCTTGAAGACAGCATCGCCTGTCTCTTATACACATCTCCGAGCCCACGAGACCACCTC
>JARFPR010000503.1 GCA_029288195.1 Gammaproteobacteria bacterium
CGCAAAAAAATTACGCTTTTTAAGCTACCCATCGCATTTATTTTATGTTGAATCTCAAGGATATACTGGTGGTTTCGCTAGAACAGGCGGTGGCCGCGCCATTTTGTTCCAATCGGCTTGCCCATGCAGGCGCACGGGTCATAAAAATCGAACGCGCGGAAGGCGATTTTGCACGTGGTTACGATAGCGTCGTGCACGGCGAGTCGGCTTACTTCGTCTGGCTGAACCAGGGCAAAGAGTCCCTGGTGCTCGACATTAAGGCGGCAGCCGATGCCGAGTTGCTGCATCGCATACTCACCCGGGCTGATGTATTCATCCAGAACCTGGCGCCCGGCGCAGCGCAGCGCGCTGGCCTTGGTAGCGACGAATTACTCAAGCGCTATCCGGGCCTTATTTGCTGTGATATTTCGGGCTACGGGGAGCAGGGCGAATACGGCACCATGAAGGCCTATGATTTACTGGTGCAGTGCGAATCGGGGATGGCCTCGATTACCGGAACCCCGGAGGCTCCGGGTCGCATCGGGGTCTCGGCCTGCGATATCAATTGCGGGCAGCAAGCTTATGCCGCAATCCTCGAGGCCTTGATCGAGCGTGAACAAAGTAATACGGGTTGTATTATCAAGGTCTCGTTGTTCGACGGCATGGCGGAGTGGCTGGCGGTACCGTTACTGCATTACGATTATGCCGGCCAGATCCAGGCGCGCGTTGGAATCAATCATGCGACGATTTCACCCTACGGAGCTTACCGTTGCCGCGATGGCCTCGATATCGTCCTCGCGATCCAGAATGAGCGCGAATGGCGTCGTTTTTGTGCGCAGGTGCTGGGCGATGAATCCCTGGTAGCTGATGCCCGGCTCCAATCCAACCAGGTACGGGTTGTGAACCGCGATTATGTCGATCAGTTGATCGGCGAGGTATTCTCTCGGCTGGATCAAGCCTCGGCCGTCGAACGCTTGCGTGAGGCAGGAATCGCCTATGGAAAACTTAACGATATAGCCGGCCTGTCTGCGCACCCCCAACTGCGTCGTGTCAAGGTCGATACACCAGGCGGGGACGTGCAAGTGGCAGCGGTTGCTGCGATACGCTCTAATGAAACCGAAAAGCCGCGTAGTGTGCCCGCAATTGGCGAGCATAGCGACGCGATTCGTAACGAATTTTCCTGAGGAAGCAGATTTGGAAACTATAGACTGGAGTGATTTTGAAAAAGTCGAACTGCGGGTTGGCAGTATTGTAGAGGTCGAGGATTTTCCCGAGGCGCGTAAGCCGGCTTACCGCCTGAAGATTGACTTTGGAGATGAAATTGGTCTGCGCAAATCGAGCGCTCAGATTACCGACATTTACTCGAAACGAGACCTCGTCGGGCGCCAGGTTGTTGCCGTGGTAAACTTCCCGCCGAAGCAAATAGGACCGGTGCGATCGGAGTGCCTGGTCACCGGGTTTCATCGTGAAGATGGCGCCGTGGTGCTGGCATGCCCCGATAGCGAAGTGCCGAACGGCGCGAAACTCGCCTGATTGAAACTAGGCTATACTCAAGACGTAACACAAACCCCCCAAAACACGAGGAGATCACCATGTTGATAGCAAAATTAACCCGTTGCCTGCTTATTGCCTTTGCTGCCTTCGCAGTTAGCCTGCCGAGCCAGGCGGCAATGGTCGGTACTGCACAGTTACAAAGCAGCCAGTTGACTGTTGATCTTGGCAGTATCGCGGCTAAACGAGGCTGGATAGAGAAGCAGTTGGTTGTTGGTGGTGTCGACGCGAAAGATGCCGCGTCGCGCGTCGCCGCTATGACCGATGTGCAGGTGGCACAAATCCATCAGCGTATTGAAGAATCCCCCGCTGGCGGAGTTGATGCATGGGTAGTTATCGTTCTGGTTCTAGTGATTACCGAATTGATGGGCTATACCGACATCATTCCCAACTGGCCTGCCTCCGAGTAATTGAACTGTCTATACAAGCGTGCACGCCTGCTAGCGTGCACGCTCATTCTACTGGCCTTCCTCGGCGGTTGTGCAACTTCTCCGCAAACCCGGCTGCTGCTCGATAGCCCCCCGGATATTCCGCCCCGCGTCGAATTGACCGAAGTACCGTTTTTCCC
>JARFPR010000500.1 GCA_029288195.1 Gammaproteobacteria bacterium
GAAAATCGAAACCGAAGACGGGTTTCGCACTGTTGGCATCGCTTCCCAGCTCGCGGAATTTATCCTGGTATTGCTGGTAATGTTCGTAATCGAACAGGCAGGCACAGAATTCCCCGATGTTGTGTAGCACTGCCGCACTGCGGACTTCGTAGATCGAGTGAATTCCCTGTAAGGTAATGAAGCGCTCGAGTTGTGCCAACAGGTGAAAAGTACGGCTCATCAACTGGTGGTAACTCTGCCGCCGACGTGCTTCCGGATGCGTCTGGTCGAGTACCTTGTGCTGCATTACCAGGTCGGCAATGGCACTGTCGCTAAGCAGACTCAATGCGCTATGCACCGATTCGACTGGATGCTTGCCGCTATCGCACAGCCTGGAGTTAACTTCGTGATACAGCGATACGCTCATGCCGGGATCGAGCGAGATTATATCTGCCAGGTCGCGAACGGTTTTAGTGTGATCTTCGAGCGTTTCCAGCGCCTTGCGATGAAAAATCTCTAACGCGGGAATAAATTCATGATGCGAGGATAACCAGGCGCGCGCTGCTTGTTCGGTCATCTTTGCTTAATTTTCCTGTGCGTTACTCAGTGATTCCATTTGTTTGCCGTGCATGTGCTTGATCAGTATTTCGCGATCGGCTTCGTGCAGGTTTTCGAAATCGAGCGAAATACGATATTTACCCTGATCCTGGCTCTGATCCTTTTCTACCAGTACGACCCTGGCAATAATGACAAGCCTGTATCCAGAGGGCAATAGTTTTAATTTCAATTCAACCAGTTCGTCATGCCCGGGAGCCTGATCGTCATAAAAAGCAATTCCCTGGGCGCTGAGGTTAACCGATTTTTGTGTCATTGCCAGGTCGTTTTCATCGCTAATGAGTTTGTTTGTGAGATTATCAATCTGTTCTTCAAGAACGCCGAGATAACGCCCCAGTTCTGGCATCTTGGTGTTGATCTTGTGGCGATCGGCAATATGCTGTTCGATCTGGAAATTGTAGTTGTTGCGTATTGAAAACGCGTGCTCGTTGGTCCAGAAGTCTTCGAGACGATCGTCAATCGCCGCCTGGTCAATTTGCACAAGCGACAGCAAGGTCTCGTCTTCGATGCGAAAATAGCGTCTTCTTTCGTCAGTCATGGTGGGCCTAGCCGTCTGGCTCGGTAACGTAATCGACGTTTTCCGAGGGCGACTGCCCGGCAATCGGGAGCCGGTTGCCATGCAGAACGCTGATTTCCACGCGGCGGTTTTTGGCACGATTCTCCCAACTATCATTGGGTACAATCGGCTCGTTGTCGGCCATCGCCCTGATTTCCATGCGCTCGGGGTCAACGTCGCCTTCCTGGATAAAATAATGAACCACGCTTGCCGCACGTGCTGCCGACAGATCCCAGTTGGAGCGGAAGCGACGAGTCTCGATGGGAATGTCATCGGTATGCCCGGCGATAACAAAGTGTCCGTCTCGTTGATTCAGGACGTCGGCAATCTGCTTCAGTATGGGCAGGAATTTCTGTTGCAATTCGGCGAATCCGGAACCGAAGGAGCCGCGCTCACGAATTCTTATCAATACACGGTCGTTAAAGGCTTCAACTTCGACCAGGCCGTCACCTATGGCCTCAGCCAGTTCGTCCTGCAGTTCTTCGGCTTCTGCCTGGGCTTCGCGCTGCGCCTTTTGCTGGGCGATCGCCTCGGCCTCGGCTTCACCCATGCCGCCATCATTGCGAGATTTGGAATCGTTAAAGTCGAGGTTAGTCTTGGTGTCGTCGGTGGTTTTTTCACGCATTATTTCGAGCGGCGTTACCTCGGTGGGTGTGCCCGGGCTGTACTGCTTGGCGATAACGCTGGTGCCTTTCGGAATCTCGGTAGCTTTGACGATGCGCTGCACACCGAAGGCAAGCTTCATCGCACCGGCAACTTGCTTGTACTTGAGTACATCCATTTCCGCGAATGACAACAGCAACACGAAAAAGCACATCAGCAGCGCCATCATGTCAGCGAAAGTAGCAAGCCAGGGGGGTAGGCCTTCCTCACATGGTGGGCATTCGCATTCCTCGCTCATCGCAAATCCCTACTCGTCTTCCTGGCGCTTGCTTTCCGGGAGGTAGGCGTTCAGTAGCTGTTTCAAAACGCGGGGATTGGTACCTTCCTGGATACCATTGATCGACTCGAGGATCAGGTCCTTGTTGAGTTTTTCGTAACCACTGATCAGGACCAGTTTTTCCGACAGTGGCGAGGCAAACGCGTTGGCGATTATCGCGCCGTATAGCGTGGTCAATAGTGCGACCGCCATGGCCGGGCCGATTGCGGCCGGGTCCGACATGTTTGCCAGCATCTGTACCAGGCCGATCAGGGTTCCGATCATGCCCATCGCCGGCGCATAAACCGCCATTGCCTTGAACATATCGGCGCCAACGGTGTGGCGTTCGATTGACATGTTGATATCTTTGGCGAGCAACCCCTTGACCACTTCCGGGGCATGACCGTCTATGCACAGGCTGATACCGCGTTCCAGGAAACCGTTGCCGATTTCGCGGCCTTCCAGTGCCAGGATGCCTTCCTTGCGCGCGATATTGGCGAGTTCGACCGATTCATCGATCAGGTTTTGAGGGCGGTCGAGCTTATAAAAGAAACCTTTCAAACCAATTTTGAAAGAGCCGAGGAAATTGCCGATGGTGACGCGCATCAGCGTAACTGCAAAAGTCCCACCCACCACTATTAACAGTGAGGGTGCATTGACAAATAATACGAACGGACCGCCGAGGCTTATCGCTGTCGCGATAATGATATAGGCCAGTATAAATCCAACAATTGATGCGATATCCACCCAGTTGCTCCTGCTCGCTAACCTGTGATCATGTAAATTTGGAGTCCAAAGCAGGAATACGGGTCTGCTCGTATAGTGGTATCGGTCGGCGGAACTAAATCTTTAGCCGTAATGTTGTGATAATTACGGCTTTATTGGGCCTGTTTCGAGGCCGAATTGAGGGTCGTTTTATGCCTGTCGAAGTTGTACCGGGGCTAACTGTCTGGAATCCAGTAGTTCGTGGCTTATCAGCCAGGCAAGTGCATCGTCGGCGTCGTGTTCAAACCAGGCCCTGCTTGAGCCAAGCCGAAAACTATATCCCCAGGTATCCATGTCTGTGAACATGCGTTCACGCCCGAATCCTTCGACCTCGTCTGCGAGCACTATTTGCAGGTAACAAACCGCGTTTTCTTCGGCTTCGTCGCTACAGGCGTTGGTATCAAGCTTCCGGCGCCGTGCCGGATCAAGGCAAATGAAATGGCAGGCCTCGTGCAGGATGGAATGTAGCGGGGTGTCATCGCGGGCAAATAAATGATTGTGTTTCAGGCCGGCTTCCTGCTCTCCCCAGTAGCTGTGTGGAATGGGCTGGTTAGCGGGGCAGTGTTCTAAATTCAATCCGAATTCTGCCAATAGACGGACGAGTCCGGTAGCGCCGATGTCGGCAAGGCGCAGTACGTCCGGGTTGTCAGTCGGCATATGCCTGCAGCAGCTTGCTTATTGTCTGTTGCAGTCGCCACCATTCCTCGACCTTGTACTGCTGCGATTGTTTGCGCGTTCGAATCACGAGGTAGTTTACAGAGGCGCCAAATACGCCGAGTACGCCACCGATGTCGATGTTCGGTTGATGATAAAAAGCGCGGACCCGTTTCACCAGTTCCATGCCTCGCTCGCCGCGTATACGCGCCAGGGTATTGGTCAGATTGTTTTGCTCCGACATTTCCCAGGCCATGATTTCAAGCGCCAGTGGGCGTGATTCCAGCGCTGTAACATAGCGATCGAGCAAGCGTTGCAGGAAATCGGGCAGCGCGATTTCGGCACACTCGGCAGCCGTTTCGGTTAAAATTTCATCCACCTCCCACCACAGGGTAGTGGTTTCCGCGAATGCCAGCAGTAATTCATCAAAACCGCCAAAATAACGGTAAATCAAAACCTTATCGCAACCTGCCCGGCGTGCAATCGCGTTAATGCCAACCGCGGGGTAACCCTGCTCGAGCAAAATTGAACCCACCGCATTGAGGATGCGTTGCTCGGTTTGTATCCTGCTTCTGGTCATGTTTTAGCTGTCATCCGACCGTGCTCTTGGATTCCTGCCAGAAGTGTTCCATCTGTTCTAGCTGCTGCTGATCCATTTCGATTCCGGCATTCGCCATTTGCTGCTGCACGTATGCAAAGCGGCGCAGGAATTTTCGATTGGTGTTACGCAGTGACATTTCGGCGTTTACCCTGGCGTGGCGAGCGAGATTGACGCAAACAAACATCAGGTCTCCGAGCTCATCGCTAATGGCCTGGCTGTCGCCGGTGCTGAAAGCGTGCTTTAACTCTGCCAGTTCTTCCTCGAGTTTATCGAATACCGGGATTATGTCCGGCCAGTCGAAGCCAAAAGCGGCGGCATCCTTCTGGATCTGGCAGGCACGGTAAATGGCCGAATTGGAGCCCGAGTCTTCACCCAGACTTGCCTTTGCCTGGCCCGACTTTTCCTGTTGCTTGAGTGCCTGCCACTGTTGCGACAGGGTTTCATCGTTAAACTCCTGGTCGCGCGTTTCACCGAAAACGTGCGGGTGACGGCGCAGCATTTTATCGGTGATCCCCTGGGCGACATCATTGAATGTGAACTGGCCCTGTTCCTCGGCAATACGCGCATGA
Organism: Gammaproteobacteria bacterium; assembly: GCA_029288195.1. Lineage (GTDB taxonomy): Bacteria > Pseudomonadota > Gammaproteobacteria. The sequence goes on from JARFPR010000500.1 coordinate 4,659, forward strand.
AATACGATGTTGAACAGCAGGTCGCCCAGTTCTTCCTTCAGGTTCTGCGTGTCGTCGCGCTCGATTGCGTCGAGCAGCTCGTGGGTTTCATCCAGCGTGTAGCCGGCGATCGAAGCGCTGGTTTGACGGATATCCCAGGGACAGCCATTATCCGGGTGACGTAAATCCTTCATTACCTGGAGCAGGTTTTCAATTGCGCTCATCTGTTATATTACGTTTGTGTAAGTAAATACCGGATAATACCGGCCTTTTAACAGAATCGCAGCCGCAACTGCCATATGAGCGATAGATCGAATCAATTAAAACATTGGCTGGATCAACTCGGTTACCGGGATTACAACCTGAGTCCCGCCTCCGAGGACGCCAGTTTTCGCACTTATCTGAGGCTGGAAGCAGGTGATGGATCGCGTATTGTAATGGATGCACCACCGGATAAGGAGTCCTGCGGGCCCTTCATCGCGGTTGCTCAAAAGCTGCGTGATGCCGATTTAAATGTGCCCGCAATCATTGCCCAGAACCTGGCTGAGGGATTCCTGGTTCTGACCGATTTCGGTTGCAACGACTATCTCTCGCAACTTAACCCGCAAAGTGAAGGTTCGCTATACGCAGATGCGCTCGCGGCGCTGTTGTTGATGCAAACCCGTGTCGATACCGATGATTTACCGAACTATGATGAAGCCCTGTTGAACCAGGAGCTTGACTTGTTTCATGACTGGTTCCTGGTCAAATTGCTGGGTATTTCGCTAAACCCGGAGCAACAGTCGACCTGGCAGTCGACCAGGCAGACGCTGGTGGAAAATGCCCTGCAGCAACCCCAGGTATTCGTGCACCGGGACTACCATTCGCGTAACCTGATGAAAGTCGATACTCACAATCCTGGAATCCTGGATTTTCAGGATGCGGTTAAAGGACCGATTACCTACGACCTGGTCTCGCTGCTTCGAGATTGCTACATTGCCTGGCCCCCGGCGCATGTGGACCAACTGGCACTGGATTATTACGAATCTGCGCGTGTCCATGAACTGGTCGACGTCAAAGCCGCGCAGTTCATGCGCTGGTTTAACCTCATGGGAATTCAGCGTCACCTCAAGGCGATCGGAATATTTTCACGCCTCAATATTCGTGAT
>JARFPR010000006.1 GCA_029288195.1 Gammaproteobacteria bacterium
CCTCGACTCCTTCGTCGGCAGCGTCAGATGTGTATAAGAGACAGCGCGACTCGTGTCATCTTTCTCACCGCCGATGCTTTCGGCGTGCTGCCTCCGGTCTCAAAATTAACCCCGGAACAGGCCGAGTATTATTTCCTCTCAGGCTTTACCGCCAAACTGGCCGGCACCGAGCGCGGCATCACCGAGCCGACCCCTACTTTCTCGGCTTGCTTTGGTAAAGCATTCCTGTCACTGCATCCGACCCGCTATGCCGAGGTGCTGAATAACAAAATGGTGCAATTCGGCAGCCAGGCATACCTGGTAAATACCGGCTGGGATGGAAGCGGGACTCGCATTTCGATCAAGGCCACCCGTGCGATCATCGATGCGATTCTTGACGGCTCCATCGACAGCATGGAAACCGTAACACTACCACTTTTCAACCTGCACGTTCCTACCAGCCTGCCCGCGGTTGAGGCAAAGATCCTCGATCCGCGCAGCAGTTATGACGACGTTTCCGAGTGGCAGACAAAAGCCAGCAAATTAGCCTCGCTTTTCATCGATAATTTCGAGCAATACACCGACACCGATAGCGGCAAGAATCTGGTATCTGCGGGACCATTACTCGATTAACCTGGCGACACTTCCGCAATGCTGATCTTGCCTCGGCCTGGCTCAGGCAGGCAGAATGTCACTGTTCCACGCGGTGAGTAAGAATAAATGAAAAAAGCCGGTTTCAAGGTTCTGGAAAACGAGTGGATTACGCTGTCTGACGGACGCAGATTAGCGGCTCGAATCTGGATGCCCGACGCTACCGCGAAAATACCATTACCCGCAATCCTGGAATATATTCCCTACCGCAAGCGCGACGGCACCGCGCGGCGCGATGAAAGTACCTACCCTGCATTTGCCGAAGCGGGTTATATCGGGGTGCGCGTCGATATCTCGGGTACCGGAGAATCTGACGGTGACTGGGACGACGAATACTCAACGCGCGAACTGGCTGATGGTGGTGGGGTCATCGAATGGATCGCAAACCAGGACTGGTGCGATGGTAATCTCGGCATGATGGGCATTTCATGGGGGGGGTTCAACAGCCTGCAGATTGCCGCTCTTAAACCATCAGCGCTCAAGGCCGTAATCTCGATTGGTACTACGGTCGATCGCTATAACGACGATATTCACTACAAGAATGGGTGCCTGCTCTACTCCAATTTCTTCTGGTCGAGCACGATGCTTTGTTATGCATCCCGGCCGCCCGATCCCGAGCTGGTTGGAAATAGTTGGCGCGAAACCTGGCTACAGCGCCTGAATGCGCAGCCGTTTCCGCTACAGACCTGGCTTGCCCACCAGCGCAAAGACGATTACTGGAAGCATGGATCGATCAACGAAAATTACAACGATATCGAAATACCCGCGCTGGTAATCTCGGGTTGGGCCGATGGTTATATTAATGCGCCACCTGCGGCAGCAATCCATTTAAAAAACTCCAGGGCAATCAACGGCCCCTGGATTCACCAGTATCCACATTTTGCACTCCCAAGACCGCGCCTCGATTTTCTCAAGGAAGCAATCAACTGGTGGGATAAGTGGCTCAAGGGTGCCGATAACGGTGTCGAAAGCTTACCTGCCTACCGTGCCTACATCCTCGAAGACGCCCGGCCGCTGTTACGTCACGAAGTTGCACCAGGCCGCTGGGTCGCGGAAGCACAACTACCCTCAGCCGACATCCGCGAGCGCAACTACTACCTGGCTGCGGATCGGCAACTGCTCGATATTCCCGGAAAAAGCAGCGAAAAGAAATTGATCTCACCACAGGATTGCGGCACCAGCTGCGGCGAGTTTTTTACCCAGAAACCCGATGGCGAGATGCCTTCGGACCAACGCCGGGATGACTCCGGGTCGCTGGTATTCGACAGCGTCAGACTGCATCAACCCATCGAGATCCTGGGGCGGCCAATAATTCGACTAAAAGTTGCTATCGATAAACCGCTTGGAAATATTGCGATACGCCTGAATGATATTCATCCCAATGGTGAAGTTTCGAGGGTTAGCTGGGGCGTGCTGAATCTCGCGCATCGTAACGGTAATGAAAATCCCGAGCCGATGGTTCCGGGTCAGCTGGAATCGATTGAAATTGAACTGAATGAATGTGGCTATCGGTTCATGCGCGGTCACAAGATGCGCATCGCGATCTCCAATAACTACTGGCCGATGATCATGCCTTCGCCCGAAATCGTCACCACCACCCTTAAACTAGGACCCGACGCTTTCGTGACCTTGCCGGTGCGGGAAGGTGTCGATGTCTACGATGAGCCCGAACCCGAGGATCAAAATCCGTTGCCAGATTATAAAACCAACGAGCCCGGATTGAGTCGGCGCTGGATCGAACAGGATTTTCAGACCGGGGAATCGCACTACCGGGTTATCGATGATACCGGCGAGATCGAGGTACCGGGTAACGCCATGTGCACGCGATACAGGCATGATGAACGCTGGACCATAGCTGCCGATGACCCCCTCAGCCATCGATCGATGAGTCGTTATATATGCTGGATGCAACGCGGTGACTGGTCGATCAGAACCGAGGCGGAAAGCGAGTTTCGTTGCGACGCGGAAAACTTTTATATCAAGGCCACGGTACGTGCCTACGAGGGTGAAGAAATGGTTAATCGACGTGACTGGGATGAAATCACCATTCCTAGAGACCACATTTGAGACTGGCGTCAAAATTTTGTCATTATTCTATTGGAGATATACCGGAAAACTATAAATTAGTGTTAATATGCAACTCTTTTGCCAGATAACGAGTATTTTTCATGGCCAGATTGCCGCGGTACGCGATAAAAAATCAGCCGCAACATATAATTCAGCGTGGGCGAAACGGGCAACAAATCTTCTTTGAAGAACAGGATTACCAGTATTTTTACGATTGCCTCGAGGCCGCTGCTTACAACTACCAGCTAAAAATTCATGCCTACGTGCTGATGCCTAGTCACGTGCATCTGCTGGCAACGCCGAGTAACACCGACAGCATTTCAAGAGTCACGCAATCCATCGGCCGGAACTACGTCCAGTATTTCAATGAGTGCATTGGCGGTAGTGGCACGATCTGGGAAGGGCGTTACCGGGCGACCGTCGTTGACAGCAAGAACTATTTGCTTACCTGCAGTCGCTACATCGAGTCATATCCGGTTAGAGGTGGACTGGTTAAAAAAGAGGCGGATTATCGCTGGAGCAGCTATGCGCATAACGCGCTCGGGAAGGTTGAAGAGATGATCAGCGCGCACCAGGAATACCTGAAACTGGGTAACAGCGATAAGGAACGTGCAAATGCCTACCGCGCCCTGTTCAAACAAAACCTGTGCAGCCAAACGGTGGAGCTAATCACCGAAAGCGCACTTAAAGGCTGGGTACTGGGTGATAGCAAGTTTGCACGTAAAATCGAAAAACTCAGCGGTCGCCGTGCCTTCCAGCTGCCCAAGGGCCGTCCCCGAAGTACTTGACCGACAGACTCCCATGAACGACGGTGAGGATAAACGTGGACCCGGCCTGAAGTTTCCACCTCCTTTACTGGTAATTGTGATCATTGGTCTGGGCTATCTTGCAGACTGGCTCAAACCGCTGCCAATAACTAGTGGAGACCTCCTGTGGCTGAGTGGCATCGCGCTAATCGTATTGTCGGTGATAATTGCGCTTATCGCACTATTCCATTTCCTCGAAGCCAAGACCCACGTCGAACCCTGGCACCCCACCACCACGATCATCGACAGGGGTGTTTTCCGCTATAGCCGCAACCCTATCTATGTTACTTTTTGCCTGGCTACGGTTGGCGGCGGCCTGGCATTAAACAGCTGGTGGATAGTCATGAGTGTCCCGGCATTGATGTACCTGTTGCAAAAGCTGGTGATCGAACGCGAAGAGGCTTATCTCGAAAATAAGTTCGGCAAGGTATATCTTGCCTACAAGCAGCGGGTAAGACGCTGGCTTTAACGGGCAACGGCAATATAGGTTGCCTGTAAAATGGCATGCGGACGATCCCCGACCTCAACTTCCAGTAATAGTTTCCCCTTTCCCGAATCAAGCAAACCCCGGGCAAAAGCATCACGCTGTTGAGCGCTGACCCGGCACTCGCATTGCAGCGCTGAAGTCACCGGCGCACGATAGGAAATCTCGGCCTTTGCCACCACCAGGTCTCCATCCAGCTCGAGCTCATCCATCACGTGGGTACACAAGGCCCAGCCCGTCAGGATCGCGGCGGAGTAAATACTGCCGGCAAAACCGGTTCCGTGGACGTTGATATTGGGCTCGAGCGGTGCACTGACCTGGATTTCGTCCTGGCTTAAAACCTTGATCGAAAACTGCATCGCGTCGGATAGCGGAATCGCGTTACGTATTTTCTGCTCCAGTGCCTGTGCTGATGTCATGTTAATAACCCTGCCCGCGATCGACCAGGTTTAACAGCGATTCACCGTTTTGCAGGCGCCGATAATTCTCGGCAATATCAATAATCGCATCGCCAAGATGATAGCCCGAAACATGTGGCGTGAGCTGTACCTTTGGATGCAACCACAACGGATTATCAGCAGGCAGCGGCTCGACCGACATGACATCGAGCACCGCGCCCGTGAGCAAGCCGGCGTCGAGGGACTCAATCAGCTCGGTTTCGTTGACCAGGTCACCGCGTCCGACATTGATAAAGTATGCGTGCGGGTTAAAGTGCTCGAAAAGCCGACGCCTGAACATGCCGAGCGTCTGCGGCGTTGACGGCAATACCGAGACCACGTAATCGGCAGATTCCAGCGCCCGGTATAAGCCATCAACATCAGCATGACAGGTGACCCCGGGGATATCCTTTAGCCGGCGACTCCAGCCAACCACTTTGAATCCATTCTGTACAAAACGTTCGGCGACCAGTAACCCGATGCGACCCAGGCCAAGCACTGCCACCGTGGTATCGCCAGCCCGTCGCGGCGGGTAGGATATCCACTCTGAACGCGCCTGCTGCTGGTGATATTCACGCATGTGGCGCTGCTGCTGTAACACATAGGCCAGTGCGTATTCAGCCATCTCGGTGCCTGAGGTATCGGTTCGCAGACGAACAACCTGGATCGATTCAGGCAGGTCTGGATCGGCAAGAATATTATTTACCCCGGCGCCGGTTTTTTGAATCACTTTCAAGTTCGGGTATTGCAGGGCTTCACGCGGGGAATAACTGCTCACCGTCAGCATCTCGATTTCATCGAGGTTACCCGGATTATCACCGGTTCGAATATCTGCTTCCGGGGTGTAGTGCAACAACTCTGTGCGCAGGTCATCGTCCTCCATCCACTCCGGGTGCTTGATGTCGATCAACAGTGCCATTGATTCCTCGATGTTAATTCACGAATATGCCGCGGCCAAGCCGGCAATATGCTCCGATTATGCCATCTATTCAGCCCCGAAAGACATGCGGGACCTTCATTTTTCGGTTAATCTCCATATCGAGTTAACCGACATGCTGCATTTCATCATCATCGCGCTATTTGTCCTGCTATTGCTGAGCGTGGGTTTCTGGATGCTGGTTTACCGGCAGTTCGAGCCGGAGAATTTGGCAGCGCACCCGTTATATAAATTGCACCAGGTATTGGTTGCCGTGATCGCTTTTTTGATCATATTGCTCACGATGCTGGTGGTATTATCGAGCGATCCGGGTGATCCCGAGAACTATTGGTTCTGGCCCTGATATCAATCGGGTCGATTAAATTACGATATCCAGGCTGGCCCGCGGCAGTTGTTCCGCGGTACTGAAATTCATTGTGACCAGTTGGCGCTTATTTTTCGGAACACGTTGGTAGAGCCAGTCGCTTTTATTGTAAGGATGATCGGGTAGATAAAACTGCGTGGTCAGGCGCTCCCGATTATCGAGTATAACCTTGACGTGGATATGCGGGGTACGCCCCGGATAGGGCACCGGTTTTATGGTGCGAAACGAATAGCGACCATCAGCGCCGGTCGTGTCATGACCAAAACCCTGGAAAGCCTTGTCGCGCGAACCTCCGCCAGAATCGCCGCGATGCAGGTAACGCCCCTTAACGTCGCATTGCCAGATTTCGACGCGTGCTCCGCTGAC